>JALQTQ010000134.1 GCA_023263995.1 Akkermansiaceae bacterium
CATCTCCTCGCCCACCATCGAGACCTCATCGAGCACGATCAGCCTCGCATCTGCGGCGTCACTGTGCGGGTTCAGCGCAAAACGCGGTTTTTTCATCTGCGAGAGCGCCTGCCGCATTGCCTCGATCCCGGCTTCCGCCCCCAACTTGGCAAAATATTCCACGGTTACCTTCTTCTCGACCGGCCCGGTGCGTCTTAGCTCTTCCAATTCCACCAGGTGCTCCGGCCGGTTCAGGTTGAGGAGGGAGTGGGGGGCAGACGGGACGAGATCGGTGCGGTCGAGCGAGGCCAGAAAGCGACGGGCGCAGCGCTGGTTCTTGGCCAGTGCAGCCCGCAGCTTGGGCGCGGCTGATGGTGAGTAAATGGCGCAGAGTGGCTCGGGATGGTCATCGAGCGGGTTGCAAAAGCAGGTGGCTTCGCGGGTCGGGTCGTGCCGCCCGGCCAATTGCTGTAAGTCTTCCGTGGTGAGGAAGGCGAGGTCGCAGGCCAGCACCAGCCAAGTGGCCTGCGGATCGTGATGGAAAGCGGCCTGCAAGCCGCCAAGCGGCCCGGGAGATGGTTCAAGGTCAGGGAGGGCCGGGAAGGCGTGCTCGCTCTCGTCGCCTTGCGCCACCGAGAGAAAAATCTCGTCGGTGAGTGGCCGGACAAGCGCGCTCAGGCGGTCAAGCTGGCTCACCCCTTCGATTTCCAACGAGGCTTTGTCCCGGCCCATGCGGGTCGACTTTCCTCCGGTGAGAACGAGTGCCTTCATCCTTGGTAATCCGATTTGCCACCGGTTTTTTTCACGAGTTTGAGGTCGGAAATGACGATCGCGGGATTGGCGGCCTTGCACATGTCGTAGAGGGTCAGGGCGGCCACCGAGGCCCCGGTCAGGGCTTCCATTTCCACTCCGGTGCGCGAAGTGGTCTTGGCAGTCACGGTCACAATGAGCGATTCCTCATCGTGCGGGGTGATTTCAACCTTGGCGGAATCGAGCGGGAGGGGATGGCAGAGTGGGATGAGCTCGGCCGTTTTCTTGGTCCCGGTGATTCCAGCCAGAATCGCGGTCTGCAGGACCGGACCTTTCTTGTTGCGGAGCTCCCCGCCATCCATACGGGCGATCAAATCGCGCCCCAAGCTGACCCGGCACTGTGCCGTTGCTTCCCTTACCGTCTTGGCTTTAGCCGATACATCCACCATGCGGGGCTGATTTGATTCATCGAGGTGCGAAAGTCCGCTCATCCAGAGGAACTGTGCGTTCGCAAAAGAGGCCTGTCAACGGAGGGAAGAAGATGGCCAACCGTAACCAGCCCGAATCAACGGCACCAGCGCGGGCCGGGAGGCGGCCCCGCAAAACCATTCATCCCCGAACCAGCCATCAAAGTCGCGACTTGGTTCGCGGAAAACATCGAGCGGGATTCTTCCTCGGTAATAAGCCTCGTTCTTGGCAAGGTTTTTACGCAGATCCTCGACGGTTGCAATTTTCTCGGGGACAAAACATTTCCACCCTTTGCCTGATCAAGTGAGATTACGGGGGCTCCCACAGTATTTCTGTGGAAATCTGGCGTGGATTTTTTACCGGAGGGAAGGAAACTCCAGTCATGGAAGAACGCGAAAGATCTCCCCTTTGCGAGACCCCAGCCGAGGAGATGGCCTCATCCCTGACCCACGCCTTCGGGGCTGCGGCGAGCATTTTCGCTCTCATCCTGATGGTGGTGAGGGGGGAAGGAGCTCTCGAGATCACCTCGTGCGCCATTTTTGGAAGCACCTTGGTCATTCTCTATCTGAGTTCGACGATTTACCACCTGGTCAGCGGAGATCGCATCAAGGAATTCCTGCAATTGATGGACCATTCGTGCATTTACCTTCTCATTGCTGGGACCTATACTCCACTCACTTTGTTGGTGCTCGGGGGGGCCTGGGGTTGGAGCCTTTTCGGGGTGGTTTGGGGGCTGGCCGTGGCCGGGATCGGCTTCAAGGCCACGACCCACGGGCGCAACGACCACTGGATCTCCACTGCGGTATACCTCGCCATGGGCTGGCTAGTGGTGATCGCGCTCGAACCACTCTTGTCCGCGATCGAGTTCAATGGGTTCCTGATCCTCGCGGCTGGCGGACTTTTCTACACTCTTGGCGTCGTTTTCTTCGTCCTCGAAAAGATGCGCTTCAATCACGCCGTCTGGCATCTCTTCGTCATGGGCGGGAGCGCTTGCCATGTGATCGTGGTGATCCGCTACATGCTCTGAAGGTTCCCCGTTCCCGGGTTTCGCCGTCGTGACTTTCGTCATTGAATGCTGCATTGAGAAATCTATGCTGGGCAGCTTGATGGCAGCACACTCAACTATCGCAGGAATCCTGTTTGGTGGAGCCCTTTTCCTCACCGCCCAGGCCCAAACTCTCCGGGTCGACTTCAACGACAGCGGCATTAATCAAAGCGGTTGGCAATCGCTTTCCGCAAGCGATGCCGACCTCGGTGATGCCTGGTCCAAAAACTTCGCTGATGGGATCAGCCTCGACGTCGACGCGATTGGTTCGGTGACTCTCGATGACCGGGACCGCGGGAGCAACAACGGTGGGGGAAGCGAAGCGTCGATGTGGCGTGACTTTCTTTTTGCCAACGGCAGCTTTTCGACCAATCCCGGGAGTGGCCTTCGGCTTTCCGTCACTGGGCTGCGAGCGAACAGTGAATACCCGGTGAGAATCTGGGGATACGATGTCAGCTCGAGCGGGGGACGGGCCGCCGATTGGAATGGAGGAGGATCGGCCACCAAGCGTCTGACTTTTACCAGCCCCCCGGCCACCCTGAATGACAACGTCATCACTCTGAATGTCACCACTGACGAGAGTGGCGCAGTCACCATTGAGGGAGTGGTCTCCGCAATCAATCCGAACACGTCCCACAATGTATTCATCAATGGATTGGAAATCGGAGACCCCGTGGCCACCGACGGCCCGACCGATCTCGCTCTCTCCAGCGTCGTCGTTGCCAAATCCGCCACCATCGGCACCACCGTTGGCACCTTCAGCACCACCGACCCCACGCTCGAAGACACTTTCACCTATGCCCTCGTGTCGGGTGCCGGAGACACTAACAACGCCCTGTTCGAGATCGCCGGGGACGATCTGCGAACCGACCGTGATCTGAGCCCAATCCCGACTAGCAGCCAACTGAGCATCCGGGTCCGCACGACCGACGGCGCAGGTGCTTTCCTTGAGAAAATCTTCCTCTTGGAAGTCGTCAATGACTCTGACAAGGACGGGTTGGACGACGATTGGGAGCTCCTTTATTTCCCCGACCTTGCTACCTTCGCCGGATTGGACGATGGCGATGGGGACAAGCTCAACAACCTCGCGGAACAGGCCCTTGGCACTGACCCCACCAACAGCGATTCGGACGATGATACCTTGTCCGATGGGGATGAAGTCCTCACTTACCGAACAAACCCGCTTACGGCCGACAGCGATGGGGACGGACTGAGCGATGCCGCCGAGCTGGCCGGGACCGGCGGGGCAATCACGGACCCGAACTCGGAGGACTCCGACGGCGACGGCTTCAACGACGCCCTTGAGCTCGCTGAAAACACCGACCCGAACGACAACAGCAACTTCCCCAACACCCTGCTTCCCCTTCGCCTGAGCGAAATTCTCGCTCGCAACGACAGTGGCATTGATGACGGCTTCGGACGTCGAGAAGATTGGATCGAGATCTACAACCCCAATGCCACCGAGGTTAATCTCGACGGTTACTTCCTCACCGACCGTGCGGACAACCCGACCAAGTGGAATTTCCCGGCGGTGACCATTCCGGCCCAGGGATACCTTCTCGTCTTCGCCTCGGGCGCCGACACGGTCGATCCCGGAGGCTACGCTCACACCAACTTTCAGCTGGGCTCGAACGGCGAATACCTCGCCATTGTCCGCCCCGACGGAACGACCGTCGACGACAGCTTTGCTCCGGCTTTCCCCGAACAATTCACCGACATTTCTTACGGGATCCCGTCAGGCGGAGGGGAGCCGGTCTTCTTTGAAAGCCACACTCCGGGCACTCTCAATAACGCTCCGGCCTTCCCCGGAGTGGTCAAGGATACTAATTTCGATATCGACCGGGGTTTTTACGATGCCCCCTTCCAGCTGACCATCACCTCGGCCACCCCGGGAGCGACCATCCGCTATACCCTTGACGGCACTCCACCCACTCCGACCACCGGCACGATCTACACCGGGCCGATCACCATTGAGACCACGAGCACCGTGCGGGCCCTCGCCACCTTCGGGGACTGGCTGCCCACCAATGTCGATACCCACACCTATCTCTTCATTGAGGACGTGGTGCGCCAGCCGGTCGATCCCCCCAACTGGCCGGACAACTGGGGCTTTGATTCGCAAGTGGGGCAATTGGTCGCTTCCGATTACGAAATGGACCCCCGGGTGGTCGACAACACCAACGGACTCGGCGTTCACTCCGTGCAGGAAGCCCTGCGGGATATCCCCACCGTCGCCATTTCGATGAGGCAAAACGACATCACCGGTGGCAGCGGAGGATTGCTGAGCAACCCGCTAGGTCGATTCGAACGCGAGTGTTCCGTGGAATACATCCTGCCCGACGGCACCACTGGCTTCCAAGAGGACTGCAAAATCGAGACCCACGGTAATTCAAGCCGTCGTCCCTACCGCATGCAGAAGCACTCGATGCGCCTCACCTTCAGCTCCGCCGTGGGCATTCCCAAGCTCAATTACCCCCTCTTTCCCGATTCCGAGGTCGAGACCTTCAACAAGCTGGTCCTGCGGGCCTGTTTCACTGATTCATGGGCTCTCAACACCTGGTCCAGCGGTCGCTATCGCCCCAACGATTCACTTTACATGCGGGACGTCTGGATGAAGGAATCGATGACCGACATGGGCCACGCCAGCGGCCACGGAAACTTTGTCCATCTCTACTACAACGGGATTTATTTCGGGCTCCACAATCTCACCGAGCGCCTCGAAGATGACTGGTATGCCGACCACCTCGGCGGCAAAACCGAGGATTGGGAAGTCAATGCCGATATCCTAACCCCGGGACCGCTATGGAACTCCATGGTCAGGCTTCTCAATGGGAACATCACCAGCAATGCCGTCTATGAACAGGCCAAAGAAGTCATCGATATCGATAACTACATCGACTACACCCTTCTCCATTTTTACGGCGATTCCGAGGACTGGCCGACCAAGAATGGATACGCCGCCGCCAATGCCATCTCGGGAGACGGACGCTGGCGTTTCCAAGTCTGGGACCAGGAAATCGCCCTCGATAAGTTTTCCTGGAACCGCTACAATTCCAACAGCGGATCGATGATCCCGTTCCAGCGGTTACGTCTCAACGAGGAATTCCGCATGCGTTTTGCCGACCGGGTTCACCACCATTTGTTCAATGGCGGACCGCTCAGCGAAAGCCAGTCGGTGGCCCGCTTTCATCGCGTGGCCAATCTGATCGATAAGGCCATCGTTGCCGAGTCGGCTCGCTGGGGCGACACTCAGGACAACACGCCCTACGGGATGACGGCCCAGAGTTCCACCAACATCGATGCCGACTATTACCCCCCCACCATCAACGACCCGATCTATTTCACGCGGGAACAACATTGGCTCGTCGAGCGCGATGTCGTGACCGACCACTACATTCCAATCCTCCACGACCAAAGTGATTCCCGCTCCATTGTTCGTGAACTTCAGGCGCGCAACCTCTATCCACTCACTGAGCCTCCCGTCTTTTCACAGCACGGGGGGATCGTCCCGAGCGACTTCGATCTCATCATCACCGCCCCGCAAGGCACGATCTACTTCACTCTCGACGGCAGCGACCCCCGTCTGGTCGGTGGGGGCATCAACCCGGCCGCCGACTCCCTTGCCACCGGCGCCATCGTGGACACTTTCATCGGTTTTGAGGCCACTGGTTGGCGCTACCTCGACAATGGAGCGGACCAAAGCAACAGCGATGTCGTGGTCGGCCATCCCTCGTACTCCGACGCCGACTGGAAGCACCCTGGATTCGATGATACCACCTGGGGCACCGGGCAGGCCCTCCTGGGTTTCGGAAGCATCGGATCGCTCACCGTCAACTCCCAGCTGAGTCCACCGAGCCCGCGACCAATCACCTATTACTTCCGCAAGGACTTCGAAGTCACCAATGCCAGCCAATACACCGAGTTGATGCTCGAGCTGGTCCGCGATGATGGTGCGATCATCTACCTCAACGGGAAGGAAATCGGCCGCAGTAACCTTTCCCCAGGTCTGGTGACGCCCACCACCACCGCCACCAACGCCAGCCCGGAAGACGAGATCGTCCCGCTCACCACGCTGGCCCTGGCTCCGGGTGACCTCATGGAAGGCCGAAACACCATCGCCATCGAGCTCCACCAGAGCTCGCCCAATAGCAGCGATGTCGGCCTCGACTTCCAGCTTCGGGGGACCCGGCCGAACGAGGAAGCAATGCCTGTCACCCTCGCGCAAACCGGGCAGGTGCAGGCTCGCGTGCTAAGCGGTGGAGAATGGTCCGCTCTCACCAGCGCCGACTTCATCGTGGGAACAGTAGCCTCGGCTTCCAACTTGGTGGTCTCGGAAATCAACTACAACCCTCCCGGCGACGACACCCTCCGCGAGTGGATCGAACTGATGAACATCTCGGATGGCCCGATCGACCTGACTGATGTTTCCCTCAGCGGCATCACTTATCAGTTCCCGGCCGGGATTGTCCTGGGAGCCGGGGAAAGGATCGTGGTGGTGAAAGACCAGGCAGCCTTCGCAGCTGATTACGATACCGCCTCTCTTCTCATCGCGCCGGGGGTTTTTGAAGGCAGTCTCAATAACGCCGGCGAAGAGCTCGCGGTCATCGATGCGACTGGAACGACCGACATCCAGCGCTTCGTCTTCGATGACGCCTCTCCGTGGCCCAGTTTTGCCGACGGTGCCGGAGCCACTCTGGTTCTCATCGCGCCCGAAACCAATCCGGCGCACCCCGACCCGGCCAACTGGCGGGCCAGCTTTGTCCCCGGGGGATCGCCCGGAGGCACCGACAGCCAGACCTTCGGCGGTGATCCCGATGCCGATGCTGACGGTGACGGCTTGAGCGCCTTGCTCGAGCATGCCCTGGGCTCGGTGAAGGGCGATGATGGTCCCAGCCCCGAATCCCAACCGGTCTTGGGCTCTTTCCTTTTCGGAAACCCGGCAGTCACAGATCTCACCCTCACTTTCCGCCGCAATCTGGCCGCCGAAGACGTCACCATTTCCATCGAGCGCTCCACCGATCTCATCGGCTGGAACCCGGTGGCCGCAGAATTAATCTCAGCTCTCCCCAACGGCGACGGGACCGAGACCGTGACCTACCGCCTGCATTCGCAGGTCGCAAGCAGGGCGCGCGAATTTATTCGCCTGAAGGTGGAGCAACGTCCTTGAGGGTCGCAAGCCAGTCCCGCACCACCTTGTTCCACACCGCATAACCTTTGGCGTTGAGGTGCAGGCCGTCCTTTTGGAAAAGGGCGGGATCGGGCTTCCCGCCCTTTGCTAGGGAAGGACGGGCGGTATCGAGAAAGTGGAGAAGCGGGTTCTCTTCCGAAAGTTTCTTGATCGTCTGGTTCGCCTCGTTCATCTCCGGCCACTTTTCCCAGCGCGCCAGACTCGGCTTGATCGGGAGAAAGACGATTTGGGTCTGTGGCAGGGCAGTGTGGATTGTTTTCACAAAGCGACGGTAGTCGGCCACGACGCGCTCGGCTGATTTACCGCCCCCTATGTCATTGTCGCCGGCATAGAGAAACACAATGCGCGGCTCGTGCGGAATAACGAGGCGGTCGGCGTAATAGACGGAGTCTTCCACCTCCGAGCCGCCGAATCCGCAGTTGATGACATTCCTCTCCGGAAAGGCCGATTTGAGATCCCAGAGCCGGATGCTGGACGAGCCGACAAAGAGCAGACCCCCTTTCGGCGGCGGGTTCTTTCGGGCTGATTCTTCCAACCTTGAAATGTCCTTTTCCCAGCGCTCCGGCCCGGCCCACAGGCCCGAAACAGTGAGCCCGATCAAAATGATTGTTTTCAACATTTTCATGATTTTTAGGAAAATTCGCGAGAGCTCTGCCGACGGTAACCTTCCAGCCGGATCGATCCGTCATCAAAAAAACGTAGAAGGGAGTAGGCCCCATTTTCCACTCCCGCACCCTCCACCATCGCCGCGAGAGTGCCATAGGGAATGTCTTTCACCTTTGTCAGTTCGTTCTTGTGGCTGTGTCCCTGCAAGACCAGACGCACTTTTCCTGATTTTTCGAGGATCTCGCGCACCTTGCCCGATTGCTTCACGGCATATTTGTTCGGACGGTCCAGATCGAGCCGCACGAGCCCGTCGACAAGGACCTCTACGAGCTTCCCCCGGAGGAGGCCAAGAACATTCCTCAGGTGCCCGGCAGCCTCGAAGAGGCCCTGGTGGCTTTGGAGAACGACCACGAGTTCCTCACCCAGGGTGGCGTGTTCACCGAGGACCTCATCGGCGCGTGGATCGACTACAAGCGCGAGGCAGAGCTTCTGCCCTACGCACAGCGTCCGCACCCGTTCGAGTACGAGATGTACTACAGCGTCTAAACACAACCTGGCAGCAGGGCGGTCCCGTTGGGGCCGCCCTGTTTGTGTTTAGTCGAAGAAGTGACGCTCAAACGCCTGACGAGAGAGTCTCGTCGTGCGCAGGTAGTGCTCTTCCAGCCTGCTCGCGCTCCGAGGCGGGTAGCCCATCAGACGAGCCGCGCCTTCGAGGACGTGTCGGTCCACGGGAAGAACGTCGGGCGGCACCCGAAAGAGCGTGAGGGCATTGCGCAATTCGGAGGCGAGAAGCCACGCGTTAGTCAGCACGGTCGAGTCTGCTTCGGGG
>JALQTQ010000135.1 GCA_023263995.1 Akkermansiaceae bacterium
CGCCTTCATCTCCCTGACGAACGGTGGCCATGACGATGGTTCCGCTTTTCAAGTCGGTGATGTGCTCGGGCATGTCGATCATGTCGTAAGCTCCCTGCTTGATGGAGCCTACCTTGGCATGCGGGTCATGGTGTGAAGCCCGGTGAGGACGAGTTCGAAGGCCGCCTGGTAGGCGTTCTGCTCGAGTCGTTGCCCATGTTTACCAAGAGACAGGACCAGATTGCGTCGCAAACAAGAGCCTGTCATCAGATCAATCGACCGCCCGGAAGCGATAGAAGACCCGCGTGTTGGCCGGGTTGGCGGCCACGAAGTCATCGATCGAGGTGGCGCTGGTCTCGCCGACTTCGATCGTTTCGCTATCGCTCAATTCCAGCCAGCTACCGGGGGAGAGGTCGAAGGAGTATTCGAGAAAATATTTACCCGGGGCCCCGCTCCATTCGAGTTCGACCCGTCCATCGGCGAGGCGGCGGATGGCCTTGATTTCCAGCGGGGCATCATCAGCCGGTTCGAAGAGAGCGAGGATTTCCTCGTCTGCGAGGGCCCGGTCGTAGATCCGGATGTCGTCCATTTTTCCGGTGAGAGCGCGCTCGGGAAAGATGCGTGAGGAGCCGATGATCACCGGATTGGTGGTGGTGGTGTTGACCTGGGTGCCGCCGCTGACGGTCAGGGCATCGGGTTGTCCATCGATGTAGAACCGGATGTCGCCGATGGTGGTGCCGAGGTTGGGATCAAAGACGACCGCGCAGTGGTGCCAGGTATCATCGGCGATGGTGGCGGTGCCGTTGCTGCCGGAGCCGGCCACCTCGGTGCGGATTTGGTTTGTTCCGGCCGAGTTGATGCGGGTGTCGAAGCGGTTGCTGGTGCCGCCGGTTCCCCATCCAACCAGATTGGCGTTGAAGTTGCCTTGGTTGGCAGGTCCCTTGAACCAGAAGGCGAGGGTGCGGGGTGAACTGCCGCCGATCCCCCCGAAGTTCGTCACTTCGACCCAGCTGCCGAAGCCATCGAAGGCGATGGAAGCGGTCGAACCGCCCGGGACGGGGGCGGGGTCAGTGGTGTCAAAAGCCGGGGTGCCAACAAAAACCCCATTGAAGAGCTCACCAGTTTCGGAAATCAGGGTGGTTCCTGTGGTTTCGCCCTCGGCTTCGCCCACCCGCCAGTGAGCGACCAAAGAAGGGTCATCGACGGCGAAGGTCGTCACGGAGACTTGTGCGGTTTCGGTCCCCTGCGAATTGGTGGCACTCAAGGTAAAGGTGGTATCAGCATTCACCACCACGTCCACGCTTCCGCTGATTGCGTCGACCGGGCCGACCCCGTTGTCGATTTCCACCTTTGTTCCATTGGTCACCGACCAACTCAGGGTGGTGGCAGTTCCGGCTGCCAGGTCGGTGCGCGAGGTCGCAAACTCATTGATAACGACCGGTTCGTCGACAACGATGGTGACCTCAAGGAGTTCGGTGCCGACCGGTCCCTGACCATTCAGCGTGTAGGTGGTGGTGCTGGTTGGTGAAACGGAGATGCTCCCGGCACCATCAGAAGTTTCCCCCAAGACATCAATCGCGCCGGTGCCGTCATCAAGGGTCAGGGAGGTCAGGGCGGGCGAAACCTGCCAAGAGAGCACGGCACTTTGTCCCGAGTCCCGGTAGGCGAAATCACTCGTGAAATCAATCAAGGTGTCCGACCCGGCAATAAATTCCCGGAAGTGCGCGGTGACCCGAGAGTCGCCCTCATCATCGTCTCCATTCGGGTCGTCGAGCCGTTTGTCGTAGATGGCGATTTCATCGATGATTCCGGCGAAAAATTGCACCGTCCGGTTCTTGTTGGAACCGATGAGCCAGTTTCCGTTGGCAAATTCCGGAGTCAGGGTGCTGGTTCCAGCGGGTTCGCCATTGACGTAAAACCGCAGGGTGGCCCCCCCTGCTCCGGCCGGGTCATAGGTGAGAATGAGATGGTCGAACTGATCGGGCGAAAAGGTCCGGCCCGAGTCGGTGGTGGCTCCACCGACAAAGCTGGTGTAGCTCCCGGAAGGATTGACAAGAAGGTTGCTGCGGCCAATTCCGCCTGCGCCGTCCTCGTTGGAAAGGATCACTCCGTTGAGGAACGCGGGGTCGGTTTTCACAATGGCCTCGATGGTGAAATCGCCGGCCGAGGGGTCGAGAGTGATCGGGGTGACGAGAAAGGTGTCGCCATTCATGCGGATCCCTGAACCAATGGCCGCAGCTTCGCCCAATTGCGCCGTCCCCACGGGGACGGAAAAGTCGATTGCGCGGCCGTTTCCACTGGAATCAACGAGGGTGGAGGCTCCGGGTTTTTCCTCGAAACGCCAGTAGGCCAGCGGGGCATCGGCGTTGACGGTGTCGGGATAGTCGGCCCAAGCTGGCAGGGCGGTCCCTAAGAGGACCATGAGCGGAACGAAGGGTGGTTTTAGTCTCATCGGTCTTTTTTTTTGAGGGCTACAACCTCGTCTCCGGTGACCTCATCTGTCAATTTCAAAGGTCGCCGGAAGTTGGTTCCCGACAATGACGGGAATTTTTGGCGCAACGAACGACTTCCTTTTGCTTGCCGATTAGGCCGAAGAGGTGAGGATTCCTCGTAAACCGAACGAGATGCTGGATTGGGAAAAGATTTTGAAGTTTGCGATGGAGGGGAACCCTCAACCCGACGAGGTGGTGAGGCGAACCGAGGAGGAATGGCGTGAACAGCTGACTGCGGAGCAGTTTCACGTCACGCGTGAGCACGGCACGGAAAGACCCTTCAGCTCCGAAATGTGCGGGGTGTTTGAGGCGGGAAGTTACGAATGTGTCTGCTGTGGGAACCCGCTTTTCGACGGAGAGGAGAAATTTGAAAGCGGCACCGGTTGGCCGTCCTTCACCGAGCCCGCCAGGGTCAATGCGATCTCCTATCATCAGGACGGTTCGCTCGGGATGATGAGGATCGAAACCCGGTGCAACAACTGCGGAGCCCATCTCGGGCATGTCTTTCCCGATGGTCCCGGGCCGGGTGGGCTGCGTTATTGCATGAATGCGTTGGCTCTCAAGAAAAGGAACTCAAGGGAGGCGGTGGCCACCTTTGGTGGTGGTTGTTATTGGTGCACCGAAGCGGTCTTCCGGCAGGTTCGTGGAGTAACATCGGTGGTGAGTGGCTTCAGCGACGGCGCGGTCGCGTCGCCGACCTACGAGGACGTGTGCACCGGCCGCACCGGTCACGCCGAAGTCATCCAGCTCACCTACGATCCGGACCTCGTTTCCTACGAGCAGTTGATCCGGATCCACCTGGGCACCCATGATCCCACCACTTTGAATCGACAGGGCGGCGATGTGGGGACGCAATACCGGAGCATCATCCTCTACCGCACCATTGAGGAAAGGGAAGTCATCGATCGAGTGTTGGCGGAGTTGGATGGGTGTTTTGACGATCCCATCGTGACCGAGGTGAAGCCTTTTGAGTCTTTTTATCCGGCTCCGGAAAAGCACTTCAATTATTACCAGGAAAACCCCCAGCAAGGATATTGTCAGGCGGTGATTTCTCCGAAGATTGCCAAGTTTCGCAAGAGTTTCAGCCACCTGCTCTCGGATCAGGACGGGGCCCTCAGATAATCCCGAGTTCCCCGAGTTGTCGGGTCGCGGTGCCGGCGAAGTCCCGGTTTGCTGCGGGCGAAGCGGGGGAGGGATGCAGGATTTTTCCGAGATCCTGCCCGTCTTTTCGGACTCGCGCGAGTTGGTTTTCGGCAAAGGCCCCGACCCCGATGAGCTTTTCCGCTTGTAGGGTGTCGATGACCCGCTCGAGGTGGGTCAGGCAAGCTTCTTCCACCGGTTCCATGCAGTCTCGCGGGAGTTTGTCCGGGGTGAGGTTGGCTCCGCTGTCTTTCATCCAGACCAAGGGGCAGAAATTGGCCACGAAGTGGTTCTCGAAAAAGTGGTCAGGGGAGCTGAAGAGGCTGGCAAAGAGCCCCCAGAGGCGGCGCCCCGAAACCTCTGACCGTTCACAGGCAAAGCCGGTGACAGGCCGCTTGGGGTGCTCCGGGTCGGGGCGGTCCACTGGACCGGAAATCCCGAGCCAATCACGCACATGGGGGATTTCACCAAAGGGCACCCCGGTCTGAGCCATCCCATAGGGACCGGGATTCATCCCGAGAAAGAGGACTTGCGCCCGTCCCGTCCCATAGCGTGTGAGGTAGTCGCAGTGGCGATCCCAAGCATACTCGAGCGGATTGTAAGTGTAGGCCACCGGAGCAGGAAAAGTCAGCCCGCGCAGGGCCCGGCGGAGGTCATCGGCAGCGTGAATGAGAGCGTTGCGGGAGGTCATGATTCGGAAAGAAGGAGGTCGGACCAGCGCCCGACGGCGACATCCTCCTCCTCATTCTGACAATCGACAAGCAGGACCTGGTCATTCCTGACCTGGTCAATCGCATCCTACCGGAATTTTCGGCCCCGCATGACCGCTTCCTCCCGCGCGCACACGATGCCGAAACCTTCCCCGGCATGGTCGGCACAACGATCGGTGATCGCAAAATAAGGCCAGCTTTTATCTGCGGTCTCCCGGCAAAGGGTTTCGTTCACCCGGATATTTTGCTCCTTGGAGACCTCCTGCCCAAAAGCCGTTCCATTAACTCATCGCGCGACATTGTCGCATAAAGACTAAAGACCTCACACGTCCTGAGGTTTGCGATATCACTCCCCACGCGCTTGCAGCCGAAAATCAGCCGCATCATAAATCACCGAAACGCCATGCTCGTCAGCCACCCGCCCGCAGGGCCTCAACTTCGCAGTTTCTCCCATGCCCGTGCACGCCGATCATTCCTGTCGTTACCAATTTCTGACGCCAATTTGAACGACCTCTGGGACATTCCCTATTCCACCGAAATCGCGCCTCAGACAGCGCGATCACTTCCTGGCTCGGTCTTGGTATAACAAAGCCGCCGTGCAAGCCCAGAGCTCACACGGCGGTAACGTCAATCTTTCAGGGGAGACCGGGACCTGCAGTCCTCAGGCTCGTTTGCGGCGGCGCCAACAGGCCGAGCCCAAGATCAGGCCAGCCAATCCGAGGCTAGAGGACGGCTCAGGCACCGCCGACACTGCTGACCCTGCCGACACCGTGAAGTTTACCGTGCCGGCACCGCCCGACCAACTGCCCGAGTCGCCGGCCGTGAAGCCCATCGTGGCGAGGTCGGTGTTGTTGAACGTCATCGAGCCCGTGAGGGTGTCGCCGGCGGTGTAACCTTCGGGGGCGTACGTGTAGCCATGATTCCAGCCCAGTTCGTCGCCAGTAACCGAGTCTGGGTTCGTGAGCACGTTGGTCCAGCTCCCGGAGTCCAAGGACATGCCGCCCTGGCCCGCAGGGCCCATGACGTCGAGGATAGCACCAGACGTATTGAACAAACCTAGTCCATAGACCGCCCTGTCATTCACGCTGAAAGAGGTCTCAAGCGCCCAGTTGTCCCAGCTCCCGCTGTAGTCGATGACCACGTCGGAGCCCTGCTGCTGCACCGTGAGCGTGATCTCGGCATATGATAAGCTAGGAAATGACAGAGCGCCTGCGAGTGTGAAGATACTGATGTGATGTTTTGGTTTCATATCAGTGATCTTATAATCTAGATCGAGACAATCCGTCATTGGCATAACGCGCCAAATCGTTGGCATAACGCGCCAATTATTTCTTGACCGTTTGCTGTGCGATCTTGAGAACGGGCCATGCCCAAAAGAACTTCGGTTCACTCACGCAAGGTATCTCTGTTCTCTGGCTGGCAGCAGCTCAGCGTTTCACTCGGTCATCCGGTGGAGGAGATTTTGGTCAAGGCCTCATTACCGCTGGAGCTGGCTCAGCAGGAGCACGTGGAAATGACCCGGGAGCAGTTTTTCCGTTTTTGGCGGGTGATGTTGGCTGACAAGTCACCGCAGGAATTAGCCGATTGGTTTCTTGCTTTGATCGATATGGGGATGCCGGCTCCGTATCTGGCTGCCCTCTGCAGCCGGGACCTCCGCTCGGGCTTCAGGCGGTTGGCCGAATACAAGCCGATCATTGCCCCTTTGCAGATGAGGTTGGAACCTTGTCGCAGGGGAGAATGGGTGGTTTTGGATTGGGGGGTCGATGGGGTGCCATTCTCGCTGGCTCTGGTCGAGATCTGTGGCCTGCGCTACCTCGCTGAGAAGGGACTCGGCCGCCGGGTTCTTCCGCTGCGGGCGCAGATTCCGGGGGCCGAAGATTTTCCCGCTTCGATCGCCCGCGAGCTCCTTGGGGTTGCGGTGGAGCCGGGTCCGAACATCCGGATCGCCTTCGCCAAGGCGGATTTGGACTCGGCCTTTCAGACCTCAAATCCAGTCACGCTGAAAATCCTCGAGGAAAATCTCCAGCAGAGGCTCTCCACGGCATCTGAAGACTGGGCGGAAAGGGTCAAATCCGTGCTCAAGACGCTGTTGTCTGATCAACGGGGTAGCCTTGAAGATGCCGCCGAGGCCATTGGGTGTTCGCCCCGCACCTTGCAGCGTGAGCTTCTGGCCGAGGGCCGCGGTTTCAAGGAAGTGCTCAATGACACTCGCCTGGAATTGGCCTTCCACTACCTTGGCAAGGTCCGTTTCTCGCCGAAGGAAGTAAGTTTCCTGCTCGGCTACAGCGATCCTGCCACTTTCTATCGCGCTTTTCGCCGTTGGACGGGGCAGACGCCAGCCGTCTTCGCCAGCTCGCAAGACGGTCGGCTGGGTTGATGGTCCAACGGTGATGGCTTCCTTGCTTGTAAGCACGAATTCGTATCTGTCCGGATGCCCCCTTGTGGAGCCTTGCCCGTTTTGGGGTGAGAGGGGTGTGCCGTAATTCAGGCGACTGCGGGCTGCGGGGTGCCTGAGCCGACGCAGGGTTTCTGAGCGGCGGCCCAGTTCTCAAGTCGCTTCATGAGGAATCAAAGCGCGGAGCCACCCCAGTAGAGCATTTTGACCCGGTCGGCGCGTTTGTTGAGGAAGAGGAAAAGTTTGGAGGAAAGCAGATCTTCCTTGAGTTGTTTTTCGACGACGCAGCTGAGGGTGTCAAAGCTCTTGCGCAGGTCGCAGGGCTGGGTGGCGAGGCACACCTTGACGCTGTGGGTGAGGATCATGGCTCTTGTTGAGAGGTGTCGGGGAGGATTCGCAGGGTCAGTCCGCCGGGGAAGGAAAGTTCGACGGTCTGGTGAGCGGCCGGGTTGGGTGACTGGGTCGGGAGTTCCATTTCAATGAAAGGCCCGGGTGTTGAGGGTGGTTGCTTTTGGCACCCGAGTTTTCCCCACCTCAGAAAGGTTTGGTGCCAAAGGTCATGATGGCGGTAGAAGTTGGCGGCCGTGGATTCCTCCCCAATTCGTGAACAGGTGGTCGACGAGGCCCCAGCATCTCATTTATTGGTAGGAGTATCTTGTGCTCCGACGGAATTTGCTCGAGTCCTCATGCGGCACCCACTCCATGGTCATTCCGGTCAGGGGCGTTCCGGCTTGTTCGAATAGAGCGAAGAGGGCTCGGGCCGCCTCGAGCAAGACCCCAGTGGGCTCGTCGATTTCGTCCT
Source organism: Akkermansiaceae bacterium (assembly GCA_023263995.1). Classification (GTDB taxonomy): domain Bacteria; phylum Verrucomicrobiota; class Verrucomicrobiia; order Verrucomicrobiales; family Akkermansiaceae; genus SW10. Next base: position 7,519 of record JALQTQ010000135.1, read on the forward strand.
CGCGGCACGGATCCAGAACAAAACAATGAAGAGGCGAGTCTCTCCCGGGAACCTTTGCTTTCCGAATGGCGCGAACTTCAAGCTGCTTCCAGCCATTTTCACGGGCGATGCGAAGCCCCTCATCCGCAATCCGGTCATTGAGGGCATTTGCTTGTTCGTGGAATTCAAGGTCTCCAGGTTTCATGAATGAGGGACTGCTTTCAATCGAGGTCGCCTTATCACACTCCGGTCGCGACCTCCAATTCTATCCAATTACGGAATGATCAGCATCGTTTTGGGCTGGGCTAATTCAAGTCCGCCAGTTCTTGGGTGATCCGAAGTGTGACATCAAGCCAGGCAGGGCCGTCTGATGCCACGGGGTCGGGCTCGGACTCTGCATCATCAAACCAAGCCAGACTTCGAATTACCACGAAGCGATCCGTGTTGGGGTATTTTTGGGCGAAGAGGTTCAAGGTCTTCTGGAGGGGCATCTCCTCAAGGATTCGGACCAAGTCGAAAAAATCTTTTCGATACTCTCCGGCCCACGCTTCGCTCTTGGATTGAACCGCACCGGAAAAAGTCCGGTCCGGTGATCTTCCCGAAAGGCCAGCGACCCGTCCGTCCCGAGCTGCGCGAAGCCCAGCTCATCAAAAGCTGGCCGAAGGACGGGATACGCCACCCATGGGGCTTCGCATTTCGTCGTCAAATCTCGAAGAAAAGAGAGCTCAAACCGCTTGCGACGGAGTTGGCTTAAAACGATCACCCCCCCCAGTGGGATTCGTCCATTTTTCAACAGCCTGTCAGTCTTTCGAGGCTTTCGGGTCGAGAGCGTCGCGTAGGCCGTCGCCGAGGAAGTTGAAGGCGAAGAGGGTGAGGGAAAAGAGCACAGCTGGGATTGCCAAGACCACGGTGTTGGTTTCGAGGAAGTTGGCCCCTTCCATAATGAGCTTGCCCCACGACGAGTTGGGCGGTTCGATGCCGAGGCCGATAAAGCTCAAGGTGGCTTCGTAAAGGATGAAGCTGGGGATGGTGAGAGTGGCGTAGATGATAATTGGTCCCAACATATTGGGGAGGATGTGTCGGAAGAGGATGCGACGGTGGCTCAGGCCGAGGGAGCGGGCGGCCTCCACGAATTCCTGTCGGGTCAGGGAGGCGGCGGCGGAGCAGACGATGCGGCCCATTGAGAGCCAGCCGAAGCCAGCGATGGCGATGGTGAGGGGGATGAGGTTGGCGAAGCGCATCACGGTGTCGTTGTCCCATTCCCAGTCGTTGACGAGAAACTTCGCCACGAGATCGACCTGCCCGGTGATGAGTTCACGGAAAAGGATC
>JALQTQ010000136.1 GCA_023263995.1 Akkermansiaceae bacterium
CACACCAACTTCCGGCTGGCGCAGGGCGGGGAATACCTCGCCTTGTGCACCCCCGAGGGGATTCCGGTCTCGGAATGGCAATACCCACCGCAGGCTACCGACTTGTCCTACGGGCTCACCTCGGTGGGTGGAAGCGTGACCCTGATCGCTGGAGACTCTCCGGTCCGGGTCTTGGTTCCCGATGCGGACGACAACCAACTCATTGGCGACACCTGGCGCGGTAGTGGACCATTCGATGATTCATCTTGGCGCTCCGGACGAGGCGGGGTCGGTTTCGAACGCTTCTCAGGCTTCGAAGACGAAATCGGACTGGATCTTGAAAGCGAGGCTTGGGCGGTCAACTCGTCTGTTTACCTTCGACTCGCCCTCGGCGGTATCCCGGATCGTGACAACCTGGCCACCTTGACCTTGCGGATGAAGTTCGACGATGGCTTCGCCGCTTTCCTCAACGGCACCCCGGTGGCCTCCGCCAATGCCCCGTCCCCGCTGACTTGGAATTCCGATGCCACCAGTGGAGTGAACGATGCTGCAGCTGTCCAATACACCAACTTCGACCTCACCCCCTTTCTTCCGGAACTCCGTCCTGCGGACAACATTCTCGCAATTCACGGACTCAATCAATTCTCCAACAGTGGGGACTTTCTCATCCGGGCTGAGCTGGTGGCCACCCTGAACACCCCGCCCGACCCGGTGGCCGGCTACTTCACCTTTCCCACCCCGGGACAGCCGAATCCGCTCGTCAACAGTCCGGTCCCCATTCCGCCCGATGCCGGCCCGCTGACCATCTCGGAGCCCAGCGGCGTGAAACGCTCGGCCGTCACGGTCACCCTTACGGCTGAAAATCCCGACGCGACCATCCACTACACGCTCGATGGCTCTGACCCAACCGTCGCGGCACCTCAGTATCTGACTCCTCTGACCTTGTCAGACCCTGCCCGCCTGCGCGCCCGGGCCTTTCTCCCCGGCAAGGAACCGGGCCCGCTGGCGCTCGCCGATTTCAGCTTCCTTCACCCATCACTCCAGAACTACCTCGCCGACGTGCCCGTCATCGTGATGGATAACTTTGGGGCAGGCTCCTATCCCAACAAGGGCCGATCGAACGACGGCAGCAACATTGTGCAGGTCCCGCGTCAGGCCAATGTGATGAGCTTCTTTGCTCCCGGGGAAGCCGGTCTCCCCTTCCAAAACCCACCACTGCTCGAATCCCGGACCGGATGCCGGGTCCGTGGATCGAGCTCGAGCACCTTTCCCCGCAAACCTCTCTCAGTGGAATTTTGGAACGAGCACGATCAGGATCTCAATCTCTCCCCTTTCGGATTCGACGCCGAAGCCGACTGGGTCCTCAACCCGCCCAACCCGGTTTACGACCGTGCCCTCGTCCACAACGCGGTTTCCTTCCAGGTGGCAGAGAGGCTCGGTGCCCTCGCTCCCCGCCACCAGGTGGTGGTGGTCTTCCAAAATACCGACGGCGGCCCGGTCACGGCGGGCGATCTTGCCGGGATCTATCTCTTCTCCGAAAAGATCGAGCGGAACCGGATGGGCATGAACTTCGATCGGCTTGCCGATGACGCCTCGAAAGGAGGCTGGCTCCTCAATATCGATCGCATGCAGGCCATCCCGGAAGGACTGCCCGTGACCACCACCCAGCCCAATTTTCACGCGCCCGGACCCAATGGTATCCTGCAAATTCCCGACGACCAGCCGTCGTCCGGCGGGACCCAGACCGTCGATGACATCTCGGTCTACTATCACTCCTACCTCAACTTCGAAAACCCTGGTGGTTACGAGATTCTCCCGGATCAACGGGAGGCCATCCAAACCGCCACCCGCGCCATGGATGCCGCAGTCTGGAACGGTGGCTTCCTTGACCACCTCGACCCCGATAGCTGGGCCCGGGCCTTCCTTGTCCACAATTTCTCCCGCAACCAAGATGCCCACGTCCTCTCGACCTTCCTCTACCGCGAAACCCCGCACTCCCTCATCAAGGTCGGACCAGTGTGGGATTTCGACCGCGCCTACACATGGCAAGGCTCGCCCCGGGCTCAACCGTTGTGGGCTTCCGACCGGGACTGGTATGCCGGACTTTTTCGCGACCCCGACTTCCGCCAGACCGTCCAGGATCACTGGCAGACTGCCCGGGAGTTCGCCCTCAGCGACCAAACGCTTGCGCAATTGGTGGACGAGGCTGCCGACGGGCTCCGCCCGGACCAGATCGCAGCCAGCGGCTTGGCCTTCTCGACCTGGCAAAACCGGCTGGGCGAAATGAAATCATGGATGACCCAGCGCGCCCGCTACCTCGATGAACAAGCTCCCGTCCTCCCCGTGGTCTCTCCGGCCAGCGGCCGATACGATTCACTTCCGGAAATCACCCTCACCGCAACCGGGCCTGGCACCATCCACTACACCCTCGATGGCACCGACCCCCGCGCCCCTGGTGGCGCTCCGGCCGCCAACTCCCTCGTCTGGCAAACCCCCTTGCTACCGGAAGCCCGCACCATCGTGACTGCCCGCCTCAAAAATGGTAGTCGGTGGAGCGCCCCCATCAGCGGATTCTTTTACCGCGAGAGCGACATCCCCCAGATCGTGGTGAGCGAAATTTCCTACCATCCATCGGACCCTACTCCGACCGAAATCGCCCTCGGCTTCGATGACGACAACGACTTCGAGTTTCTTGAACTGACCAACGTCGGATCGGGCCCGGTCGACCTCTCCCCGCTGGTTCTGCGCGGTGGCGTTCAGTTCGAATTTTCGTCAGGAAGCATCACTTCCTTGCCTCCTGGCGAGCGTGTTCTGATCGCGCACAATCCCGATGCCCTGACTGCCCGCTACGGTGACGGCCTGCCCGTGGCCGGGTCATACCAAGGCCGCCTCGGAAACGCCGGGGATCGCATCATTCTTGAGGACACCGAGATCGAACTCGTTCTTCAGGACTTTTCCTACCTTGACCTCCCGCCTTGGCCCACTGCTCCGGATGGCGGCGGCTTTTCACTCGTTCTCCGCAACCCTGAAACCTCTCCCGACCATGCCCTGTCCACCAACTGGCGAGCCAGCCGCTTTGCCGGAGGTAATCCGGGCACCAGCGACGCTCGAGCGCCCCTTCAGGGCGACCCCCTTGCTGATGTCGACCAGGACGGCTTTCACCAACTTCTCGAGCACTTCCTCGGAACCTCTGACACCGTCCCCGGAGACGCCGCCGGACTCATCGCCCCTGGTATTAGCACCGGCCCGACAGGATCCCTGCACCCGACCCTGCAGCTCACCTTTTCAACCGGAGCGGACGACCTCGTCGCCACTGCCGAATGGTCCGACGATCTCGCCGAGTGGTCGAGTCAGGCCGATGACCTCGTCGAGGCCGCCCGCTTTCCCAATGCGGATGGGACCACGACTGTCATCTGGCGGGCCACCCGCCCGCTCAACACCTCGAGGCAGTTCTTCCGCCTCAAGGTCCGGCAGGCGGATTGAGTTCGGAGACTTGCTCCGACTACTCGACCGGCTCCACCCGGAAGAAATGACGCCCGGGGAATCGGCCGGTGATATCGAACTCTGCTCGGCCGTTCCCCGTTTCGTTGGTCGTTCCATCGGCTCCGAAAAAGAGCGGCTCTTCGGTGGCAAAGGCCCGCTGGTCGCTGGAGCTGGTCACACGGTAGGCCGCATTGGGTGCCCCAACGAAGTCAATGAAGAAGGTGTTGGGATCCACAAAGCCCGAGCTCACGATCACCGGACGCCCGGCGAACCCGATCGGAGCGGTGGCCTCGTTGTGCAGGCGGATCGAGTCGACCTGCCAGTCACCACTCAGGTCGGAGGCAAAATCCCCGAAGAACAACCCTCCGCCCACAAAGATCGAATTACCTGTTCCGGGAATTCCGGATTCTCCCCCGAAAAGGCGTACTCCGTCACGCCAGACATGATAACGTTGATCTTCCGCGACCCAGGCCACCCGAAACCGGTGGAGGGCATCGGTGTTGCTTCCGGTCGTGACCACGGTCGTTCCGTCCCCCAGACTGACCTCGTCTTCCCCGATGTTGATGCGCAGGGTGGGCTGTCCGGGAGGGTTGATGAAAATCCCGAAGCCTCCCAGATCGAAGCCTGGCAGGTCAATTGTCCCTGCTTCGAGCTTGACCGAGACTTCTGCCGAAAAACTGCCAGTGATCGACTGACGGAGAATGCTTCCGGTGAAGTCCGTTCGGAAAAGGGCCTCGGGCACGGCCGCTCCCTGATTGGAAATAGCCAAGCCACCTTGATAAGTCTGAGGCACCGTCATGGTGCGATCAACTCCAGTTGCTTGGGCCGGAGCGGCAAACCAGTCGTTGGAACTTCCGGCGGCATCAAGATCCTGAAAGGCCGGATTCTCGTCCATTTCATAAAGAAAATCAAAGCCGGCCGAATCCAGCGTGCCCGCCACCCCGGCAAAGGGCGTCACTTCCACCGTCGCGGCCTCGGGCGACCAGGCCGCCCCCGCACTGTTTTCCACAAAGACCCGATAGAAATAGGTGACCCCACCCGCCAGGTCGCTGAGCTCGGTCGAAAATACCCCGCCCTGTGTTCCGAGATCGGCCGCAGCATCCCAATTCCCCGGGTTCGTTCCCCCGTCCGCCAACCCGTAAAACAAGGTCACCTGAGGATCCTCATTCCCGGTGTCAGTCACTTCACCATTGAAGGTGGCCGAACCCGGCCCGCTCGATGAACCAGCCACGACCACGACTGAAGGCTCGCTTGCCAGCCCCGTGGTGAAACTTTCCGACGGCGCACTCCAAGTTCCTCCCACGCTATTTTGGGCGAAGAAGCGATAAAAATAATTGGTTCCCCGCTCGAGCCCTGTGGCCTCGAAATCAAAGCGGCCGGCCCGCACCCCGAGAATGGCCACGTTGCCCCAAGCCAGGGGATCGCTTCCACCATCACTTTCACCCCAGTAAACGCTCACGGTCGAGAAATCGGTCCCGAAGCGTGTCAACTCGCCACCCAACTCTGCGGTGGCCGCCGTGACCTCGGATGCGCCCAGGGCCGCGACTTCCGGGGCTACCCCCGCGTCTGCATTGATGATGACTTCAAAACTGTCGATCGAGGTGGAAAACGTAGTCTCGGGCAGCGCGGTATCCGTCGAGGATGTCCACTGGAGGAAGCCAAAGCGCACTTCCCCTTCCGCCGCCTGCAGGTTGGGCCCGGTGCCATTGTCCCGGGTGAACCCGAAATTGTCCGAGACCGAATTCAGCTCACCCCAGATCCCCCGAGCTCCGCTGGTGCCATTTCCCAACTGGGAAAGGTCGAAGCGATAGGGGTCCTCCCCGTTGAAGGGAGCGGAAAAGTTCAAGTAGCCATTCCCCGACCAATCATTGCCCGAATGATTCCACCGATAGTAACGGGTGACTCCGGCCGTGGTCACCGAGATCACCGGCGACCAATTGGGAAAGCCCGTCGACTCAAAGTCGGCCACCCAATAAAAACGCTCGATCCCCGCCGTCAAGGTCGCCAGATCGAGAGGAGCATTATACATGAAAAGATGCCCGATGGTGTGGTTCTCGGCGGCCTCCCAGGTCAGGTCAAAGGTCCCACCCACCAAATCGACCTCCACCGAGTTGGTGATGACGTTTTCCCAGTTCATGCTGTGCCCGGACTGCACGGTGTCATCGAAGGCCACCGAACTGGTCGTCCAGTTGGCTACCTCGCGGGTTTCCGCGCCGCCAAAAATGACTTGCCCGCTCACCCCTCCGTGGGAGAGCAATAACGCAGATGATGAAACAATGATTCTTTTCATAGGTTTATTTGGTTGCTCAACAATCAGCACCCGTCCAGCGCTCACGCTAACCGTTTCAACTGGTTTTCTCGTAATACCTGTTGCCCAACATCGCTGAACCTCGGGGTTCCATCGGCCTGTTCTGTCCCTCAAGGAAGAGTGAAATTCGAGGGCAAGAGTCCGCAGGCAGCGCCCGCTTTGTCCCCCGGATCAACTGCGTCGAATTTCTTCGGGAGCCCTTGGCCCGATTCCGCAGGGGCGTTGCCTATTGCTTGAGCCAGTCCATCTCGGCTGCGGCGATCTTTTTTTCGGAAAGCCCGAAGGTTTTCAGAATGCCCTTCGCCATCATGATGTTCCCCAGGGTGTTCATGTGGCATCCGTCGGTGGTGAGCTTGTTTTTGATCATGCGGTCGTAGTGGGGTTCGCCATACATGCGAGCCTTCCCCTTCTCGTCGGGAATCTTGGCGAGGGCAGCACGCATCGCGCGGTCGAGGTCAGCCAGCGGGAGCTTTTTTTCCTTGGCCAATTCGCGGAGAAAATCGTTGTAAGGCTCCAGTGTCCTGTTGGTCTCCTTCTCCGGGTCCTCTCCGATCATGGTGGAGGTGAGGACCATCACCTTGATCCCCTTGGCCAGAGTCTGCTCGACGATGGCGCGGATGTTCTTTTGATAGTCTGCGAATTCCACGCCCTGAAATTTCCGGTTCCCCAGGGTGAGGGTGAAATGCCAGACGTCATTGACGCCGCAGCTGAGGAGCATCCAATCCGGTTCCTTGCTGAGGACGTCGCGCTCGAGCCGGGCCAGCATGTTGGTGGACTTGTGACCGGAGATGCCGGCGGGAAGGTGGGTGAGCTTCAGCCCCTCGCGGTTCAGGGCATCCATGACGAAGGTGACGTATCCGTTTTTCCGGTTCCCGGCTTGGGTAATGGAGTCTCCCAGAAAGGCGATTTTTTCGCCCGGCTTCACCAGGAGGTCGGCCCGGAGGCGGTCACTCCCGAGGGTCGCCAGAATGAAGGCCAGCAAAAGGGGCGCGACTGTTCGGGGATTCATCATATGTGGTCATTAGCGGCGGGTTCCCGCCGAAGCAATCCGGAATATGCCGCCCAACGGGACGCCCTCATCAATCCGCACCGTGCCTCCCGGCGTCTCATGGTCGCCAAGGCGGAATTGAATTCGGGCGATACCATCTACCTGACCACTGCGGATGCGAAGGGCAACATGGTCTCCCTGATTCAGGGCAACGACCGAGGGATGGGTGGAGCTGGAAAGTGGTGTCCCTTGGGGAACGATCAGGGCGCTGAAGAATCTGGAGCACGCCCTTGGCATCGGCAGCGGAGGCTTCGGCGGATACCAAGGTATCCTGCGGGATCACGAAAACGGCACCGATCAGGGAAGCTCCGAAAGCCGGAAAGACGGGCCGGCCGTCGCCTACTGATGGGGATTAACAGGGTCGGGGTGCGAAAAGGGCCAGGAAGCAAAAAAAGCCGATCCCCGCTTCGAGGGATCAGCTTTTGAAGTCTAGAATGTGAAAAATTTCCTAGCGTCGGCGACGGAAGAGGAACAGAGCCCCCAAAAGACCGAAGAGAGAGGTTGAGACCTCAGGAACGGGAGTCGCATCCAGCCGGATGTTGTCGAAATGGGAACGAGCTCCGTCACTATTGTCCCCGAGCAAGATCACCACGTTCTCAGCCGGGACGGTGGCCCCGGTGGTGAATACCAAGTCAGGAGCATCGACGAACGTCAAATCCGAAAGCGAGCCAGCGTTGAAGGAGGCGGAAGCCAAGGTCAACGAAGGATCACCGATCACAGCGGCAGTGTTGGCATAGGAAGCGGCACCTAAATTGGTCGTTCCGGCCAGGAGGGCATAAACCGTGGAGTTGCCAGCACTGGTCTGACCCGATGTCCGACGACCGGCTCCGATGGTCAGGGTGTAGATCGTGTTGGGCTGGAGAGCCACTCCGGTATCCTGCCAGATGTAGTAACCGCTATTCATTCCGATGTGGTCCGTCCCATCAGATGAGAAACTCGGGATGAATTCTTCGAAGGAGTTGCCATTGGCGACGCCATCTCGTTCTTCCCAATCGGGCGAGAGATTGTTGGACCAGCCGCCGGATGCGAGATCGCCTCCGTCGTTGTTTTCGAAACTGGCATCATTGACCACGATTGAGGCGGCGTGCGCCACCACGGCCGAGGTCACCCATGCCAAGACTACTTTAATTAGGTTGCGTGCTTTCATCAGTTATAATGAGGAGTGACGAGAGTGTCACCTTGCGCCACGATGCCAAGTGAGAAATTAAGAAAAAGAAACTTACTGACTACGGCGGGGTTGTTTGCGGCGGTAGAGTTCGCCCGCTGCCGCGAGTTCCTTGAAGAGGGCGGTGTTTCTTTCTGCCCGGGCCAGCTCCAGCCCCTTGGCGACCGCTCCGAGGGCCTGATCAAACTGGCCGTTCTCGGCATAGGCGGCGGCCAGAGTGTCGAAATAGGTGGCCTCCTTCCCCTGCGTGACGGCCACCGCCTTTTCGGCCCAGCGCACCGCCAGAACGCCATTCCGCACCTTGGGGTCGAGGTGGGTTGAGAGCTGCCACGCCACGTTGTTCATGACGACCGGATCCTTGGTCCCGTTGCCAAGGGCATTGAGGTGAAATTTAAGCCCCTCGACCGCTTTGCCCTGCTTAAAATACTCGTCGCCAATCCAAACCAAGAGGCGGTCGATGTCGCGGTGCCGACCGAGATGCTGCCAGGCCCGACGCACGTAGAGAGCGGCGAGGTCGACCTGTCCTGCTTCCATGAGACGTCGGGGCACAAAGAGGAGATTTTGGTTTTTCGCGGTTTCCAGCCAGACGCCCTCCTTGCCAAAAACCCGCATGAGGCGGTCCGCAGATGACTCGTCGGTCGGCGGAAGAGCGCGAAACTCGGCTGCCACCTGGTCCACCGTGACCTTGCCGATGAAAAAGGAGACGAGGTTCCCTTGTCCATCGACGAGGAAG
>JALQTQ010000137.1 GCA_023263995.1 Akkermansiaceae bacterium
ATGACGGGTGAGCTTTGGGCTTTTGCCGTGGTCATGTTGATCGGGCAGTTCAGCCCGGGGCCTGATATGCTGCTCTTGACCCGGACCTCCTTGGCCGAGGGGTTGAAGGCGGGCTGTTTGATGGCCTCGGGGATTGCCACGGGATTGGTGCTGCATTCCACCATCGCGATCAGTGGAGTGGCGGCCGTTTTTGCCCGAGGTGGGGCAGTGACCGAGTTCATGAAGTGGCTCTTGGCGGGCTATCTGCTTTGGCTGGCTTACGGATTATTGCAAAAGCCGGAGACGGTAGACGAGGTGGCGGTTTCCAAAAGGAGCCCTTACCTGCGGGGGCTCTTGTGCAATTTGCTGAACCCCAAGGCTTTTGTCTTCTTGGCAAGTGTGGTGGCCCCATTTTTGACTGGCCACCACCCGGACTGGTGGCCGTTCGCTCTGGTCGTGGTAGTAGTGGGGCAGTCTCTGGTCTTTTGGTGCCTCTGGGTCTGGTTGTTGCAGCACGAAAAGCTGCGAAAGGGCTATCTCCGCGCCGGTCCCGTCATCGACGGGGTCTTCGCGCTCGCTCTCATCGGTCTTGCGATCCACCTGCTGGTGTGAATGGAAAAAACCATAAAAAAAACCCGGCCCTCGCCGAGAGGCACCGGGTTGAAAGGTGGAAGAGCCCAAAAGCTTACTCGCCGAGGCCGAAGCGCACGAAGCGGGTCACGGTGACGCTGTCATCCAGCTCTTTGCTCTTGGTTTCAAGGAGAGCCTTGATCGTAGTATCAGGATCCTTGACGAAGCCCTGTTCGAGCAGGCAGCGCTCGGAGTAGAACTTTCCGAGTTTGCCCTCGATGATTTTCTCGAGGATGTCGGCCGGTTTACCCTGACCTTCCATCTGCTTGCGGAAAATATCCTTTTCCGACTCCACGAGATCGGCCGGGATGTCTTCGCGGCGAAGGCCCGCAGGAGAGGTGGCGGCGATGTGCAGGGTGAGGTCTTTGACGAGGTCCTTGAAGGACTCCGAAGAAGCCGTTTCGGCTTTTCCGGCGCTCACCTCAATGAGAACTCCCACCTTACCACCGAGGTGGATGTAGGAGGCCACCGCGCCCTCGCCATCGAGGGTCAAGCGCTCGAATCGGCGGAGCTTGAGGTTTTCACCCATCTCGAGGACCTTGCCCTTGACGAATTCCTCGAGGGTCCCGTCGTCCTTGGGGGACGCGAGCGCCGACTCAAGGTCGGCTGCCCCGCTGGCCAGGACGGTGTCGGCAATCTCAGCGACGAAAGCTTGGAAGTTTTCGTTTTTGGCCACGAAGTCGGTCTCACAATTCACCTCAACGAGGATGCCGGACTTACCGGACTCGTCGATTTTGGCGGTGACCACACCTTCGTTGGCTTCGCGGGAGGCTTTTTTCTCGGCCTTGGCTCCGCTGCGTTCGCGTAGGATCTTGATGGCGGCGTCCATGTCCCCGTTTGTTTCGGTCAGGGCTTTCTTGCATTCCATCATGGCCACTCCGGTTCGTTCGCGGAGTTCTTTGACAAGCGATGCGGTGATCATAGTTTTTGTTGGTTGCTGGTTTAGTGGGCAGAATTACCCCTTGGCGCCCACGACAATGCCGTCGACAAGGTTCTGGAGAAGAAGACGGACGGAGCGCATCGCGTCGTCGTTCCCCGGAATGGGAAAGTCGAGCTTGGAAGGGTCTCCGTTGGTGTCGACGATCCCGACGATCGGGATCTTGAGGCGCTTGGCCTCGGCCACTGCGATGGACTCGCGGGCGGTATCAACGATCACCACGGCATCGGGATGTTTCTCCATGTTGCGCACCCCGTTGAGGTTGCGGTGAAGCTTGTCCTTTTCGCGGTTGAGGGCCGAAAGTTCCTTTTTCGACATCGACTTGTATTCGGGTGCGCGCTCGATGTCTTCGAGGTATTTCAGGCGTTGCACCGAATTGCGGATTGTGGTCAGGTTGGTCAGGGTGCCTCCGAGCCAGCGGTAGTTGACGTAATATTGGCCGGTGGCTTCGGCCGCCTCCCGGACTGCGTCCTGAGCTTGGCGTTTGCAACCCACGAAGAGGATCTTCTTGTTCTTGGAGGCCAGCCCGGAAAGAAAGTCGGCGGCCTTGTCGAGGCACTGGACGGTTTTGTTGACATCGATGATGTAGATCCCGCCTTTGTCCTTCATGAGGTAAGGCTTCATCTTGGGGTTCCACTTCTTGGTCTGGTGTCCGTAGTGGACACCGGATTCGACCATTTCCTTGACGAGTTCGTTAATCATGTTTTTGGGTCCTTCGTTGAAGCACGAAGGCGCTGTGGGTGAGAAACTGCTGCCAGATGATCCTTTCAAGTTCCTCGTTATTGTCAGGGCAGCCGATGAGAAAGGACGGCGGAGTTACGTGGAAATTCCGCCGATGGCAAGGAATTTCCCGCTGAAATCAAACTGGAAGGTTGTTCAGGTGAGTGGAAGGCTGGGTGGCCCGGTTGTGGTCCGATGATCTTTGCGATTCGAAAAGGTCAATTGCTTACTCGTTGATCTGATGAAATGATGACGATGGGCAGGCGGGCGTGGACGGTTTCTGGGGCCGCGAGCGGAAGGGCGTTTTTGGGAAGGGGTGCGCCCTTGGCGATGGTGGTCAGGGTGAGGCCTCGATTGGGGCAAAGTTTGAGGCGGAGGTTGTGGGCGAGGCGACCCATCGACCAGCGGGCGTTGACTTCGCTCACGCGATGCCACGCGGGGCCGTCCGGGGTTTGGTGGATGAAGGAATCAATGCAGACCGGACCACGGTAGCTGCGAGCTTCCACGAGACGTTGAAGCGAGCGGGCGATTTCTTTTTTTGCAGCGGGGAGGATCTCGTGAGCCACCATGAGGGCGAGGGCACGGGGAAGCCCGGTGGCGGGTTTGGGGGCGGAGGTGGACGACTGCCATTGCCCGGTCGCAGAGACGCTCTGGCGCGAAAGACCGAGGAAACGAAGCCCCCCTTCGTCCGCCGGATTGGCCTGGTAGAGGAGGGAGAACTCGAAGATGGGCTTCAGGCGGGGCTCAATCAAATGGGGAGCTTTGAGGTCGGGAGGATTGTCGCGAGAGAAGGAAAAGTGGCCACGCCCAGCCGCGCTGAGGATGGGCTTGGCGAACCATTTCGGGTGGTCTTGGTGAAGCTCCAGGAAATCTCGAACTTCCGCTAGCTTTTGGCAGAGGGTGGCGGGGAGAGGTGAGGGGTCAACGAGTCGGCGAAGTTCCAGCCCGGTCTGTTTTGAAAGGAGCTCTTCGTCGGGCTGACCCCAGGGGCATTGAAAGCGGATCTTGCGGGTTTGGCGAATTTCCTCGAGCCGGGAAAGCGGGGCGGTTTCTGGAAAATGCAGATCGTGGACGGCGAGGGATTCGCGGAGGGTGGAGGACGGTTCCTTGCGCAGGAGGACGAGGTCGTCGGCGGTCGGGGCGGCGAGGGCAAAAGCGTTTTCGAGGTCGGCGGCCAACTCGTCGATTCGCTTGGGGGGCTTCCAGGCTGGCGAGGCTGCCGCGAGTTCGACGTCGGGGTTGAACCAGTAGAGGTCGGGGCTGCGGCCGCGCGAGGTTTGGAAGCGTTTGAGGCGGGCGATGAAGTCGTCCTTGAGCCCGGCCTTGCGACGACCCTCCTCGTTGAAAGGGACGAGTCCTTTAGCCCGGATGGGCGAGAGGGGAAAGTGGAGTCGTTGGTGCCAAGCGTCCCAGTCGGACTGGGCATTTTGCTTCCAACGGCGCAGCCATTTCAGGCCGTATCCCACGTGCGCAATTTCGTCCTTGTAGATGCGGGCAAGGAGATGAGCCGAGTCGTGGTCACCAACCCGGGCGAGGAGCTTGGAATAGTAGTGGGCGTAGTCGAGGTTGGCCTGCTCGAAAGTCAGGGACAGGCGCGAGACGTAATCGAGCGGGCTTTCCAACGAGGAAATATGGGACCAGATCATCGGGCTGAGATGGTGGTCGCCAAGCGTGAGACCGCAGGCTGCCATCCGATCGAGATACCATCGGGTGTGCTGTTGTTCCTCTTGGAGAGTGCGGAGAACGCCCTTGCGAAAGGAGTCGGGGGCGTCCGGAAATTTGAGGAGGGCGAGGGCCATGAGCTCAACCGCGAGTAATTCGTGGTTGGCGAAGAAGTGGAGGAGGAGGCCGCGTTGTTCCTCGTTACTGATCTGGGCGGGCGAGGGGAAGCGTGATTTTCCGTTGTTGGAGCGTGGCCTGAGATCGTCGGGGCGGCCGGGCAGGTCAGGAGCGGCGAAGGTGCCCCGCCGGGGAGGGTCAAGGGCGAGACCCGGGGGGGGCGGGGTGAGCTTTTCCAAGAGCGAGGTGCCAAGGAGAACGCGCTCGGCAAATTCCGAGACGGATTGGGGTGCAGAAAGGGGCGAGGCGAGAGGCCCGCGGCTCGATGAATCGTTTCTTTGGCTGGAAAAAGACGGTGGGCGGTGCATCATGAGGCGGAAATGATGAATGATCGATGGTTCATTTTTGGAATGGTGGCACTTTTCGTGGTGCTGGGTGATTTTGGAAAGGGTGAAGTGTTACCGAAGGCCGATGGCAAGGTGAGCGCAGTCAAATTGCCGCTGGATGCCCGGCTTGCCAAGGCGAAGTATGAGACGGCCACATTCGGGTTGGGATGATTTTGGGGGCCTGACTCCGAGTTCGGTAGTCTCAAGGGAGTGTTGCGCACACGGGCTGGTTACGCCGGGGGGCAGAAGGAGAATCCGACCTACTACGATCTGGGGAATCACACTGAGGTCATCTCAATCGATTACGACCCCGCCGTCTTGAGCTACTCGGATCTCCTCAAAATCTTCTGGGAGGCCCATCGATGCGATCAACTGAATCGCTCGCGCCAGTATATGAATGCGGTCTTTTATCACAACGACGTGCAGAAGAAGTTGGCCGAGGAATCGAGGGCAGCAGCGGCCAAGGCGCAGGGGGTGCAAGCGGAGGGGGTCGAGACCAGTATCCTGCCGGTTGGGCAGTTCACCTATGCTGAGGCCTATCATCAGAAGTATTACCTCACCCGTTATCCCGGGATTCGAGGAGTGCTGACCCGTGCTTATCCCGGGGCCAAGGCGCTGGCTGATTCGGCGGTGGCGACCCGGTTGAATGCCTATCTTGGGAGTGGGATGAACCGGGATTGGGCTCACTTTGTGAGGGAATTACCAGAGTATGGTCTGCCTGCTGATTTGGAAAAGGCTCTCTCGGAGGCCGCTCACGACTTGATCGCGCCGACACCGCGGATCGACGAAAAAACGCGGGATTGAGGGGCCCGGGCCTTGCGGTCCCCGAAAGTCTGGTCATACTCATGCCATGCGAAGATTGACGGTGTTTGCAATGGTTGGGGGACTTTCGATGGTGCTGCTGTCTTGTGAATCGACCAACAGCCGACGGGCCGGCGGCGGGGCCTTTGATGATACTCCGATGGGTCGAACGCTTGATGCCAATGCGGTGGTTCCGGAGGCTGAGGATCTCGCTGGTGAGTCATTCGGGGCTTGGCGTGAATTGCGAGAGTGATCGGTTGGTCTCTTGATTCAGCGACCAAGGGAACGCCCGGGAGTTCTCCCAAGGCGTTTTTTCTGATTGTTCTCCCGGGGTGGTCACGGTTTGCTTGGGGCCATGGATCCCCGCTTCCTTGAGCTTGCCAAGCAACTGATCAATTACTCCACCGCTCTGAAGAAGGGGGAGAAGATTCTTCTCGACCTCGTGGACACCCCTGAGGACATGGGGGTGGCTTTGATGCGGGCGGTGCGGGCCAAGAAAGGGATCCCATTTTTGCGCTTGGGTTCAAATCGCTTGAATCGGGAGCTTCTGATGGAAGCGACTGACGAACAATACGAAGCGACTGCGAATCATCTGATGGCCGAGATGAAGGACATGGACGCCTACATTGCCATCCGGGGATCGCACAACATCACCGAGACCAGCGACGTGCCCTCGCAAAGAATGGGCCTGGCAATGAAGCATCTGCGGAAGGTGCTCGATCATCGGGTCAAGAAAACCAAGTGGTGTGTCCTCCGTTGGCCGCACCCGGCGATGGCCCAGCAGGCAGGCATGAGTACTGAAGCCTTTGAGGAGTTTTACTTCGATTGCTGCCTTCTCGATTACAAGAGTTATCTCCCGGCGATGCGTGCCTTGCAGCGTTTGATGAACAAGACGGATCAGGTGCACATCAAGGGACCCGGGACCGACCTGCGTTTTTCCATCCAGGGGATCCCGGCTCTGACCAGTGGAGGCAACTACAATATCCCGGATGGCGAGGTCTTTACCTCACCGGTCAAGACTTCGGTGGAAGGGGTGATTCATTATAATGCCCCGACCATCTACCGTGGGATCGAATTTGACGGAATCACCCTGACCTTTGAAAAAGGAAAGATCATCAAGGCGGTGGCGGATGGCGGCAAGACCAAGGACTTGAACAAGATTCTCGATAGCGATGCCGGGGCTCGCTATGTCGGGGAGTTTGCCCTTGGCTTTCATCCGCACATTCGAGAACCGATGCGCGACATCCTCTTTGATGAGAAGATTGCAGGGAGTTTCCACTTTACGCCGGGGCAGGCCTATGAGGATGCCGACAACGGGAATCGTTCGACGGTGCATTGGGACATGGTGAGTATCCAGCGCCAGGACTACGGGGGCGGTGAGATTTATTTCGATGGGAAGCTGGTCCGCAAAGACGGGCTTTTCTTGCCGAAAAGTTTGGCCAAGTTGAACGGATAGTTGAATCGCTTGTTCTCTGGAGCAAGCGGCCTTAGGTAGAGGGCATGAAAATTCTGACCCACAAGGACAAAGGCTACCCGGCCTTCTTGAAACGCCTGTATCGTCGGGCCCTCCCGAGTGGCGAGGTGACGGACTCTGTGAGGGAGATCATTGCGGAAGTGGCCCGTCGAGGTGATCGTGCTCTGGTGGACTTCGCGCGGAGGTTTGATGGGGCCAAGCTGACGGCGGCGGGACTGCTGGTGAATGAGGAGGAGAGGGAGGCCGCCCGACGAGCGGTCTCACGGGAGACCCGGGAAGCGGTGTCGGCTTCCTTGAAGAACATCCATGCCTTCGCCCGCAAAAGCTTACGCAAGGACTGGAAGGCCCGTAATCGCGAAGGGGTGGAAGTGGGGGAACGATTCGTGCCCTTTGATCGGGTGGGAGTTTACGTGCCTGGGGGGAAGGCCCCCCTGGTCTCGACTTCCCTCATGACGGCGGGATTTGCGCAGGCCGCCGGGGTGACGGAAATCGTCGCGGCAACGCCCCCGGGGCCCGATGGTTCGCTCAATACCGAATTGCTCTATGCACTCGATGCTGCGGGCGCGACCGAAATATACAAGGCGGGCGGGGCCCACGGGATTGCCGCTTTGTCTTTGGGGACCAAAACGATTGCGCCGGTCGACAAGGTCTTTGGGCCCGGAAACAGCTACGTCGTGGAGGCCAAGCGTCAGATGGTGGGTGCAGTTTCGATTGATCTCCTTCCGGGCCCCAGCGAGGTCTTGGTGGCGGCCGATGCCACCGGGAAGGCCCGCTTTTTGGCCGCTGATCTTCTTGCTCAAGCCGAACACGGGCCGGACTCGGTGGTGGGATTGGTCACCCCTTCCAAGCGTCTTTTTGAAGATGTGCAGCGGGAGTTGAAGATGCAGTTGGCGGAAACCCCACGCCGTGAAATCGCGCAGAAGGCCTTGAAAAAAGCAGGCTTTCTTCTCCTGACCAAGTCGATGAAAGAGTCTTTGGCCATCGTCAATGACTGGGCTCCTGAGCATCTTGTGCTGGTGGCGCGGGATGAGGATCAGTGGTTGGCTGAAGTGCGCACGGCTGGTGCGATTTATGTCGGAAACTACTCGGCCGTGGCCGTGGGTGACTTTTTGGCCGGTCCGAGCCACACCTTGCCGACCGAGGGGTCGGGGCGGTCGTTCTCAGGATTACGGGCCGATCAGTTTCAACGTCGGGCGAGTGTGGTTCGCATGGACCAAGCCGCTTTGCGAAAGTCGCAAAGAGTGGTCGAGCACTTCGCGGAGATCGAAGGACTTCATGCGCATGGCCGGTCGGTGACCCTCCGTGCAGAAGATTGAGCCATGTCGGGCTACCGTGACGAGAGTGATCCGGGGGAGGTTTATCCGGCAGCCCGATTTGCGGTCAACACAATGTTTTGTCCAGGATGCCGGAGAGCCTTCCCGGATCCAGTGGAGCAGTGTCCGGCGTGTGGATATTCCGGGGCAAGCGCGGTCGACAAATTTCCCTTTGCCGCTCCGGCGCTCGATCGCTTCATCGACCCCGACAACCACCTCTCGGTCGAGGACTGTGAGAAGATCGACCGGGCTCTCGACGAACTTGAGAAAGAATACCCGCAGGTGCGCTTTTCTTTTTGTCTGGTGGACTTGGCGGAGGCGACCGACCTGCGGGAGTTTGGCTTTTGGATGATGAATGCGAGCCCGGTGCGAGGGCCGGTCGAGGAGCGGTTGCGTCCTTGGAGCGTCTTACTTTTGGTGGACAACGCTTATTGTCGAGTCTCGGTAACCGCGGGCTATGCCATCGAGCCGTTTCTCGACGAGGAAGAATGGCGTTCCCTCTTGCGGTTGGAAGAGCGGTATTTCCGTGAAAGGGAGTATGGTGCGGCGATCTTGCGATTTGTGAAAGGAGCGGCTCACGTGTTGAGTGAGGCTGAAAAGCGGGTGCGCTGGGAATTGTCGGGTCGGCGTCGGAGGGGGAAGGAGGCGCGATGGTGAAGCGGTG
>JALQTQ010000138.1 GCA_023263995.1 Akkermansiaceae bacterium
CCAAAAAGAACAGCCAAAGTGTTCTCGTATTCCCGGTTGGAGAGACGGCGCATCACGGTCCGGCCACCGTTGCTTTTGAAGCGGTCGCGCGCCGCCGCCACCTCGCCGCGCAGCGCTTCCAAGAGTTGCAACCGTTCCTCTTCAGTCGGCTGGTCCTTCTTTTTCGGTGGCATCTCTTTCAGGGTCACTTGGTCAATGATCTCCTGTGCCGAAATCAAATCGTGGAGGTTCTTGAGGGGAAGACCCAGGCTCTCGAATTCCCGCTCTCCCTTCGCCGTGGCCGAGTCGTGACAATCGAGACAATAATCATGCAAAAAGTCCTCGATGACCGCCCGAGCCTGCAGGGAGGGTTCCCTCCCCTGATCTTTTTTCCCGGCATTGTCCTGCCCGGGCAACAAGCCACCGATGATCATCAAGAGCAAGAGCGCAACTCTCATCACATCGCGGGATCGGGAAATCCTAGGAGAATCTTCCCGTGCTGTTTCCGAACGATTCGGTTTCCACGCCCATGCGCTGAGCCAAGTCCACATAGAGGTTGCACAAGGGAACTTTCTTGAGGCCCTTCGATTCCACCTTTTTGAACTCGCCATGACGATATCCCCCGCCTGCCAAAATGATGGGGAGGTCGGAGTTGGTATGGGAATTTCCGCTTCCGATCCCGCTTCCGAAAAGAACGGCCGTCGAATCGAGCAAGGTTCCCTCGCCATCCGTGACCTGCGAGAGCCGCTCGAGGAATTTGCCGAAGTGCTCGATCTGATAGGTCTCCAGAGCGATGAGGTGGGCCAGTGCGTCCTCCTTGTTCCCGTGGTGGGACAAGCTGTGGTAGGATTGATCGATTCCCAAATGTTGCGGCAGAAAGGAGCCTCCGATTTCGAGGGTGGCAATCCGGGTGGAGTCAGTCTGCAAGGCCAGAGCCATCAGCTCATAGAGCATGGGCAGGTCATCGACGGTATTCCGGTTGGCCGGCTTGTCGAAAGGAGCGGACGGTTTGGGATGATTGGCCCAACGACGACGAAGCTCGAGCCGCTTTTCAACGTCACGAATTGCGGTGAAATATTCATCCAGCTTTTCGCGATCTTCTTGGTTGACCTTGCGCGAGAGCCCCTTTGCCTCCTCGTTGACGGCGTCGAGGATCGAGGCCTGAAGATTGTTTTCCCGACCGCGCTGCTTCCGGCGTTCGGGAGGGTCATTGGCAAAGAGCCGGTCAAACAACTCGGCCGGGTTGGTGATGGGAGGCACGCGCACTCCCGAACGGGTCCACGAAAGCTGACAGCCGCCGTGAATGCCGCCCTCGGAACCAATCGTCAGGGAGGGAAAACGGGTCTGGTCACCCACTTTCTCAGCCAGATACTGGTCAATCGTGACATTGCCATCCTCCCGGTCCCGGGCTTCGGAATGCAACACCCCCGAAAGAAAGGAATGGACCGCGAAGTGCCCTCCCTTGACGCCGTGATCGAGCCCGCGGTAAACCGTCATTTTCTCCCGCACCTGCTCAAGCGGCTTGAGCAGGGTGGTTGATTCGTAGGCCTTCCCGGTGGTCTCGGGGAAAAAGCTCTTCTGCTGGTATCCCAGCAAATTCCCCACGGCCACAAAGCGCTTGGCCCCCACCCCGGCACCCTTGGTCGCCTGCACAGAGGCCAGCGACGCCGAGGTCTTGGCCATCAAAGAGGTCAACCCCGGAAGGGCCAGACTGGCCCCGGCGGTCCGGAGAAGGAAGCGACGTCGGTCGATTTGGAAATTCATGGGTTTGACGTTTACGAATCGCGCGCAAGAGGGCTTTCAGGCACTTGCCGTTGCCAACCACCTGATGGTGCCCTCGTCTGCCCTCAAATCCAGTTGAGCAAGGTTTCCGCCGTTTCACGAACCCTCGGGACATCGACCTCAGGCAGCTCGCTGAGCAACGGGAGAGCCGGACCGGTTTCGGCGAGGCCGGCCAGAGCAACCGCTTGGTGGAGGACGCGGATGGGGTTGATCTCGTTGCGCAGGTCTTCGAGCGGCTTGAACAGGCCACGAATCGTTTCGGCCGTTTCCAGGTCGCCTGCGTTGACCGCCCGCAACATCTTCTGGGAAAGGTCGGGCCTCACACAGACACAACCGGAGGTAAATCCGTTGATCTTGAAGTTTGTCAGGTGCGTGATGGCCGGTTGCTCGCCAATCCCGCTCACAATGAGACGCGGGTCGACCAGATCAACAAGCCGCGAAAGATAAGCGTCCTCCGCTGGGTCCTCGCGCACGATGGCATACTTGATCCAGGACACGAGTCCGTCGTCCACCAGCCGGGCCACTGTTTCGGGCTCAAGGTATCCCTCGAACTTGAGATAAAGCACGGCGGGCTTTTCCAAGGCCTCCACGAACTTCCGGAAGCCCGCCGCCACTCCGGCATCGGTGGTGAGGCCCTGCATCGGGAGAACCATCACGGTCGGGAAATCAAGGTCGTCGAGAATGTCGGCCTGGTCCATCATGGTGCCATAAGCCGGACCGACTGAGGGAACAACCAAGGTGTCCTCACCCGCCGCCGAGGTGAGCATCGCGAGGGTTTCAGCATATTCACTCAGCGCGAGGTGGTAAAAGTTGGCATTGCCTCCATAAAGGAGGGTCGACACCCCTCCGGCTTCGATGTGACGGATGATCTTGGCATTCTCAGCTGGGTTGATCTTGAGGTCCGCATCACGCGCCAAGGGCGGCACCGCGATGACCGATGAGTTGAGTTGTTCGGGAGTGACGGGAGTCGTTTGCATGATGAGGAAGGCTAGTGGATACCGGGATCGGGGGTGCAGGAACCATCGTGGTGGAGGAACTTGAAATCGCATCCTTCGTGGGCCTGTGTGACCTGCTCTTCGAAGAGTTTTCCGTATCCGCGGGAGTAGCGTTTTTCGGGGGGGGTCCAGGCTGCCCGACGGCGCTCCAGTTCGCCCTCGTCGACGTGCAGGGTGAGGGAACGCTTGGCCACATCGAGCTCGATAAGGTCACCGTCTTGCACGAGCGCCAGCGGTCCTCCCACCGAGGCCTCAGGGGAAACATGCAGGACGCAAGTGCCATAGGAAGTTCCCGACATTCGGGCGTCGGAAATACGAAGAATGTCGCGGACTCCTTGTGCCAGGAGGTAGTTGGGCAGGGGGAGCATGCCGGACTCGGGGATGCCCGGAGCGCCGATTGGCCCGGCATTCTGCATGACCAGCACGTGGTTCTCGGTGATGCCGAGCGAAGGATCGTGGATGCGCTTCTGCAGGTCGGGATAGTCCTTGAAAACCACCGCCGGCCCCTTGTGTTGCAGGAGAGCGGGACTCGCCGCCACCGTCTTGATGACCGCACTGTCGGGAGCCAGGTTGCCCTTGAGGATGACCGTTCCGCCCTCCTCGGAAAGCGGCTTGTCCAAAGGAAGAATGACCTCGTCGTTGAAGACCTCCGAGCCGTCGAGGCACTCGCCGAGAGTTTTGCCGAAGACGGTCGGGGCATCGAGATGCAGAAGGTGACGGATGCGGTTCAGGAGCGCGGGCAGACCACCAGCGTCATAGAAATCCGCCATGACATATTTCCCCGAGGGCTTGAGGTTGGCGAGCACCGGAGTCCTGCGCGAGATGTCATCGAAGAGTTTCAAGGGAAGATCCACTCCGGCCCGTTTCGCAAGCGCGGTGAGGTGAATGATGGCGTTGGTCGAGCCGCCGATCGCCATGTCGGCAGTGATTGCATTTTCGAATGCCTTCCGCGTGAGGTAACGCGATGGTTTGAGGTCTTCCCACACCATGTCGACAATGCGGAGCCCACAGGCCGCCGCCATGCGCGAGTGAGCGGCATGCACCGCCGGAATGGACGAGGCTCCGGGCAAGGTAAGGCCGAGAGTCTCGGTCACCGAGGTCATGGTGGAAGCGGTTCCCATCGTCATACAATGGCCAGGGCCCGGGGTGATGTGATCTTCGAAGTCCTGCCAGTCCTCGCACGAAAGACGACCCGCACCGCGCTCAGCCCAATATCGCCACACGTCGGTTCCCGAGGCCAGTTGCTCGCCCCGCCACGAGGCCCGCATCATCGCGCCGCCGGGCATGAAGATGACGGGCAAATCGACCATCGCCGCTCCCATCAAAAGAGCCGGGACCGTCTTGTCACATCCCCCCATCAGGACTGCGCCATCGATGGGATGGCAGCGCAGGGTTTCCTCCACCTCCATCGCGAGCATGTTCCGATAGAACATCGAGGTTGGCTTCATGAAGGTTTCACTCAGACCCATCACCGGCATCTCGACGGGATACCCGCCGGCCTGCCAGATCCCGCGCTTGATCTCTTCGGCCCGCTGCCGGAAGTGTGAATGACACGGGAGGAGGTCGTTCCAGGTGTTGAGAATCGCAATGACCGGCTTGCCTTGGTATTCTTCGTCGTTGATCCCGAGCTGCTTGTGGCGGGACCGATGCCCGAACGAACGAAGATCATCGGGGCCAAAAAAACGGTGGGAGCGGAGTTGGTCGGGTTTCAGACGGCTCATCTTTCCGGCCGAGACTGGCGGAAGAAGGCCGCGAGGGAAAGGGAGGAATTTTTGAATCGCCCGGGCCGGGCCGATCAGCGAAGCTCTCTCGATGGGAGCAATCGAAATCTGCTTGTGTGGGCTGATCGTGGTGGTGGGGTCCCTTCTTTTTTTTCGACTCCATGCCTTCCTCGGCCTTCTTCTAGCGACCTTCGTGGTGGCGGTTCTCACTCCCGGCTTGGAAGACGGAGCGATGAATCGGGTCGCAGCCGGTTTTGGTGAGGGATGTCGTAAGGTGGGAATTCTGATCGCGCTGGCCGCCATCATCGGACAATGCCTTCTGATCAGCGGTGCGGCAGAACGAATCGTGCGCAGTCTGCTCTCGCTCCTCGGCGTCAAACGGGCCCCAATCGCTTTCCTGGGCAGCGGTTTTGTGCTGGGCATCCCCGTGTTCTTCGACACCGTCTTCTATCTTCTGCTGCCCCTGGTCAGGGCCTTTTCCAAAAGCAACCCCAAGGTTTACCTGCTGGCTTTGTTGGCGGTGGTGGCCGGAGCGAGCATGGCCCACTCCCTCGTGCCCCCGACTCCCGGCCCGCTCCTCGTGGCGGCCCGCCTCAATGTGGGGCTGGGCGTGCTCATCCCGGCCGGATTGTTGCTCGGGTTGGTGACGATCTCGGTGGGCTACCGTTATGCCCTCTGGGCCAACGACCATTTTGGGATCACCTATCGCGAGTTGGAAACTCCCGAGGTGACTTCGATGAACCCGCAGGAACTGCCCGGCCTCACATGGTCTCTCCTCCCGATCCTTCTCCCCCTTCTTCTGATCAGCACTGGCACCTTCATCAGAATGCAAGGCCCGCTTCCGGAGTGGTTGGCCGTGCTGAGCGACAAGAACCTTGCGATGGCCTGCGGCGCCGGACTGGCCCTCTTTCTGGCCGCGCGGGTTTGTGAGGTGAAAACCGTCGTTCAGGAAGCGCTTTCGACCGGCGGAGTGATCATTCTCATCACGGCAGCCGGGGCCGCCCTTGGGTCAGCCTTGCAAGAGACCGGGATCGGCGATGAACTCTCGGGAAAATTCGGCACCGGGGGGGGTGTTCTACTCCTGGCCTTCGGATTGACCGCCCTCGTTCGCTTCGCACAGGGCTCAGCAACCGTGGCCATGATCACCTCGGTGGGAATGGTGGCCCCCTTGGCTCTCTCGACCGACCTCGGATTTCACCCGGTCTACCTCGCCCTCGCCATTGGGTGTGGCTCGAAACCCCTTCCTTGGATGAATGACAGCGGCTTCTGGGTCGTGGCGAAAATGTCAGGCATGAATGAAAAAGAAACCTTGAAGACCTTTTCAGCGATGCTCTCCGTGATGGGCGTGGCGGGCTTTCTCGTGGTGTGGCTGGCGAGTCTCATCATTCCGATGGCTTGAAGCAACTCCGACTCGCTCTTCCCGAGAAGGCTATTTCGCGTCGGCTTGAAAGACCCTCTGCGCGAAATGATAAAGGTTGTTCCGCCAGTGGGTGGCGTCATGGGCATGGCCGTCCACATTCCAAAGATGGGGGACCTCGTTTTCCTTGAGGTGCCGGTGCACTCGCTGGCTGATGGCGATCAAGCCATCCTTTTTCCCACAGGAGAGATAGATCAGCTTCATTTTCTCCTTGGTGGCCACGGGATCAGGAATGAGTTCGGCAGAAGCCTTGGTGTTGGGGGCCGAGGAAAAGGCTCCCATCCATGCAAACCGATCCATGTTGCCAAATCCGAAATTCAAGGTCTGTCCTCCCCCCATCGACAACCCGGCCAAAGCGCGATCTCCCCGGTCGGAGGAAACGCTGTAGCGCGATTCGATCGCGGGAATCACATCGTTGAGCAGATCCGCTTCGAAAACCGCAAAGGCAGGGGCAGAAGCCATGACATTTCCTTCGGCGCGATCATTCTTCTGCGCCCGGCCATTGGGCATCACGATGATCATGGGCACGGCCTTGCCGTCGGCGATGAGGTTGTCGAGGAGCCTGTCCGGCCTCGCAAAACGTTCCCATTCCGTCTCATCGCCCCCGATCCCGTGAAGAAGATAGAGCACGGGATACTTCTTCGTCGTCGTGTAACCAGGCGGGGTGTAAACATTCATTTTGCGTATCGTGCCGACGGTTTTGGATCGGTATTCGATCATCTCCAGCTTCCCACGTGCAATCCCGTCGCGCTTCTCGACAATCTTCGCCGGTGGTTCGGGAAAGATCTGGACGTCATCGGGACCTAGCTCGATCGGCCCGCCGAATCCACCCCGTCGCCGACGCGGGCGATCTTGTTTCGCCTCGACTGGGCTACCCTCGGATTCCTGGTCACCCAGCTCGCCAACCGGGCGGGTGAATTGGATGGTGTCCTTTTGTCGGCCCAATTCGGTGTCGAAGTGAGCTTTCCATCTGCCGGTGAGATCAGCCGCCATGAGAGAAAAAGGTGTGCACGCAAGGAGGAGGAGAGAGAACGGATTTTTCATCGAAAGAGAGTGTTGCATTTGTAGGAGCCTTGGGAACAAGGAACGGTCCTGCCATCCCAAACCGGGGAGATTCTTTTGCGCATTGCGGCCATCCACCGTCATGAGCAAAATCGTCGTCGGGGTGGAAGGTTGAGATCAAACCGCCTTGAAATAAAGAAACTTTCGCTTGAATGCCCAGTTGGCCTCTCGGTTCGTTGGCAGCTTTTGTTTGTGAGCTTGGAACGGCTTGCGGGCTTGGAAGACCTCGGAAGAAGAGGCATGCTCAGGCCATGACCCGTCTTCTTTTTGTTTGTTTGGGAAACATCTGTCGCTCCCCGGCCGGCGAGAACACGATGCGACACCTCCTTCGGGAACGCGGGCTCAAGGGAATCTCGCTCGACTCGGCCGGGACAGCCGGCTGGCATCGTGGCAAAGGCCCGGATCCCCGCATGAGCGCCACCTTGAAAGACCGTGGAATTGCCGTGAGTGGAAAAGCCCGTCAATTCGTCGCGAGTGATTTTGATGATTTCGACCTCATTCTCGCAATGGACGAGGAAAACCGCGCGGAGATTCTCAAACTGGCACGGGACGATACCCAGCGGGCCAAAGTCCGACCGTTCATGTCCTTTTGCGTCCGTCATGACCTCTCGGAAGTGCCCGACCCCTACTACGGAGGAAAGGACGGATTTGAGTTGGTGGCCGACATCATGTGGGACGGCTGTGAGGGAATCTTGCGGAAACTGGCTCAGCCGAAATGAAGGGGCCCATTCCCTGGCACCACCAGCGAACTAAAAGTCTGCCCCCCCGGTTGCCTTGACCAGGTCGAGGCGAGCTGAGAGGGCCGCTTCGCGCAGGAGAGTCACGCCCCGTCGAGCCACCAGCCAGTCCCGTTCGGCCTCAAGAACCTCCGCTTGCGAAATGACTCCGCTTTGAAAGCGCTCGCGGGCATCATCATGCATCCGTTGACGAGCCGCCTGCTCACGGAGCGCAGCCGCAAGTCGGGCTTGCGCGCTAGTCAGGCCAAGTCGCGCGGTGTCGAGATCCTCAAGCACCTCTAGCACCGCTTGGCGATAGTTGGCTGCCGCCAGGCGGGCTTCGGCGGCACGGATTTTGAGGCGGGCCAGACGGGCCGGATCATAGACCGGAATCTCGAGGGTGGGGCCGGCCCGCCCCATCCAGACCCGAAATTGTTCGCTGATTGATCGCTGGCCGCCGGTGGCAAGGACATTGAGGCGGAAAGAGGGCAGGAGATCGAGACGGGCCGACCGTTCGAGTTGAAATGCCGCCCGCACCCTCGCCGCTTCAGCCAATAATCGTGGGTGAGAGCCCAGAAGATCATCGAGCCTCCGGGAGGATCCCGTCTCCGGCTCAGGGAAATGCATGCGATCTCCTCCGGCCGGCGGAGTCCCGCCCCGGAGGGTGCGCATCCGCGCCTCCGTGACTTCACGCTGTCGCGTCAGGTCAAGCCGCTCCCGAGCCATTTTTTCCAACGCAGCCCGTTGCCGGTCCACGGCAGCATCCGCTGACAGTCCGGCGGCGCGGCGCTCCTCGAGGTAGCCGAGGGTGACTCGCATCGACTCGATCGACTCCTCGACAATCGCGATTTCCGAATTAAGGCGGTAGAGTTGCAGACGCAGGGCACCGAGACGGGTCGCGAGGACCAACCGGGCAAGCTCGAGGTCCTCGAGCGCGGCGGTCCGATTTTCGACCGCCGATTGCCGGGCCGCGCGAAGTT
>JALQTQ010000139.1 GCA_023263995.1 Akkermansiaceae bacterium
GGTTGGCCTTCACCCCGGACATCGACATGATGGGAGCCACGATGAAGCAGAGGAAAAGGATGAAGGCAATGATGATGGCACCGACGACCGCGAGTTTGTTTTTCTTGAGGCGGACGAGGGCGTCGGCCCAGAGACTGGAGCCCTTTTCGACTTTGGCGGGAGCAGGGATAGTGGCGGTGGAAGCGGACATGGAGACTCAGGCGGTGCGAAGTTTGGGATCCATCATGATGAGGGCGAGGTCCGAGAGGAGGTTGGCGAGGCCCATCAGGATGCCGTAGAAAAGGACCAGACCGAGGACGAGGTTGTAGTCCTTGTTGGTGATGCCGAGGACAAAGAATTGACCCATCCCCGGAATCAGAAAGATGCTTTCCACCACAAAGGAGCCGGTGATGATGGCGGCGAAGGCGGGTCCCAGAAAGGTCACAGCCGGTTGGAGGGCGGGGCGCAGGGCATGTTTGATGATGATTTGCCCTGTCGGGACTCCCTTGGCGCGGGCGGTGCGGATGTAATCTTGCGAGAGGGTGTCGAGCATTCCCCCGCGGGTGAGGCGGGCGAGGTAGGCGGCTACCCCGAAGCAGAGGGTCACCGAGGGCAGGATGATGTCGCCAGGTCGCGACCAACCAGCGACATTGAAGAAATCGAGGGGGAGGGCGAACGAGATCTGGAAAATGGGCCCGAGAACGAAAGCCACGATGCAGATCCCGGCCATGGCCACGACCATGGCGGCGTAGTCCTGCCATTTGTTGTGAAAGAGGGCGGCCACCACGCCGAGGGGAATCCCGATGAGCATTCCGAGAGTCAAGGACAGGAGACCCAGTTGCAGGGAAATGGGAAAGGCTTCCGAGATCAGGGTGGAGACCTTCCGGCCCTTCATGGAGGTGGAGTCACCGAAGTCGCCTGCGAAGAGGATCTTCTTCCAATAGTTGGCATACTGGACAGGCAGCGGTTGATCGAGGCCGTAGTAGGCTTCGAGCGCAGCCTGCTCCTCAGCGGTTTTCCCCTTGTCGCTGGCAAATGGGTTTCCGGGGATGGCCCGGACCGCAAAAAAGACAAAAGTGACGAGAAGAAAGACCACCACGATGGTCTGGGTGATGCGGGAGAGGATCGTTTTGAGCATCGGGCGGGAGGCTTAGTCTGCGATTTTGACGAACTTGAACGGGTGGTTGTTCAGGAGGAGCGGGTTCCAGTTTTTGACTTCCGGGCGAATGAGATAGTTGGTCGTGTAGAAGTAGACCGGGAGAGCGGCCGTTTCGTCTAGAAAGGTGTTTTCGGCCTGGGAGAGCAGTTCGAAGCGGGCGATCGGGTCGGCGGTGTTTTCGGCTTTGTTGAGGAGATCCTCGAACTTCTTGGAGGAGAATCCGGTGTTGTTGTTGCCACCGTCGGTGATCCACATTTCCAGGAAGGTGGTGGGATCGAGGTAGTCGCCGATCCAGCCCGCCACGCAGAGGTCGTAATCGGCTTGGTATTGCTTTTGGAGGTAGGTGCCCCACTCCCGCTGCTCGATGCGGACATTGATGCCGAGATGTTCCGTCCACATCGCTTGGAGGGCTTCGGCCTCGCGTGCGGCGGATTCAGAGCTGGTGGTGAGGAGCTTGATTTCCGAGAACTTGGAATCGGTCGAGTAGCCGGACTCCTTGAGGAGTTGGCGGGCCATGTCGGGGTCAAAGGAGATTACGCCGGCGGCTTCATAGTCCCCGAACGGAGGGACGATGCCGGAAGCCGGGGTTTGGCCGCCCTGCAGGATCTTCTCGCACATCGACTTTTGGTCGATAGCGAGGGCAAGGGCGCGTCGGACCTTCGGGTTGTTGAGTGGTTCGTTACGGGTGTTGACGCGGATGAAGCGGGTCCCGACGTAGGCTTCTTGCCGCATTTTGTCCGGGTATTTCTCCTTGGCCATCGGAATCAACTCGGAGGGGACGGTGTAGGTGAGGTGGATCTGGTCGTCCCCGAACATGCGGGTCTCGGTGAAGTAGTTGGTGATGGGAAGGTAGCGGATGCCCTCGAGGGACACTGATTCCGCATCCCAGTATTCCGGATTCTTCTCGACCTCGAGGTAGTGGTTGGTGCGCCACTCCTTGAGCTTGAAAGGGCCGTTGGAGACGAGGTTGCCCGGGCGGGTCCAACGGGAAGAGAAGGCCGTGTTGATGGTTCCGTATTTCAGAATGACGTGCTTGGGGACGGGATACCAGGTGTAGTGCTTGGTGATTTCGGGGAGGAAGGGAACCGGTCCGCGCAGGGTGATCTTGAGGGTGACCTCGTCGATGGCTTCCACCCCGACCTGAGCCTTTTCCCAGAGGTTGGGCTGGCCGGCCTCGTGGTGAGCGATGATGCGATCGAGGACGAGCTGGCGGACCTCTTCGGGCACCTCGTCGGTCCAATTGACGAGATCACTGTTACCTTTCAGGAAGACGAGTTCCTCCTTGCTGAGCTTGTCGATCCCCTTGGCGTTCAGGTAGATCCGTTGTTCAGCTTCGGAAAGGTCGTTCAGGTCCACTTCCTCGGCGGTGATCTTTTCCAAATCAACGGTTTGACTATCCTGAAGGTAGGGTTCCAGTTTCTTGCGAGCGATCTCCCCGAGTTCGGAGAATTCCTTCCCGGCAAAGTTTTCCAGCTTGAGGTCCCTTTCGCCCTTGAAATTGGCCTTTCCGAGAACTTCCCAAGGCAGGGGGAAATCTGCATCGTTTCCGCAGAGGATCTGACCGAAATAGCTTCGGTCATAAGCCTCTCCGTTTTTCAAAAAGTAGAGCATTTCGGCGTATTCCGCCGGCCAATTGGGGTCGGGCGAGAGGAGGCGTTGGTAGGAAAAAACAAAGTCGTGGGCGGTGACCTGGACTCCGTCGGACCAACGAGCGGCGGGATTCAGGTTGAAGATCCACTCGGTGAAGTCCTCGTTGGGGGACCAGGTCATGGCCACTCCGGGGAGCGAGGTGCTGTCTTTCGAGGGATGCTCCACGCACAGGCCTTCGAAGAGGGCGCGGATGATATTGGATTCGAGAACGCCCGAGACGAGGTGGGGGTCGAGGCCTTTGGGTTCGCTGCTGTTGCCGATGATGAGAATCTTTTTCTCATTGGCAATTTCGACGTCGGACCGTCGTTCACAGGAAGTGAGGGCAAGAGCGGCGAGTCCGGTGAAGAAAATCTTTCGAAACACGGTGGGAGGTTGACTGATTCGGGAGCGAAGGGGAATGAATTTTTCCCAGCCGGGACTTTGGTTTGACATTAACGGAATGAATCGGAAGAAAGGGAGTCCCGTTTCAGCACCTGCCTGTTTTCATGAAAGTCTACTTCCTTCGTCGATTGATGCTGGTCCCATTGACCGTGCTGGGAGTGACTTTCTTGGTCTTCAGCATCACCCGGGTGATGCCGGGAAGTCCCTTGGCCAAGCAATTGCAGGCAGCCGCGGCCGGGACCTCCGAAGGAGGCGGGGGTGGCGGGAAAAGCGAGGGTGGTGGACTTTCGGAAGAGCAGATCGAGGAATACGAGCGAGAATTTCTCTCCGACAAGCCGATTCCCTTGGCTTACCTGACCTGGCTCGGGCTATATCCGCGCGAGCGTCTCCATAGTGAGGCCGAGTGGAAGCCGACGAAGTTGGGTGATGCGGTGAGTGAGGAAACGATCGGAACCAGCCTGGTCGAAGATCCGGAAAGCGAGGTTCTGGTGAGCTTGGCGGGGACCGGGCGACCGGTGCTGGTCAAAAGGGAGGGTGAGACAATCACGTGGGCCCGGTATGTCGATCTGGAAAAGCCGAGGGCGGAATGGCAGGACATCGCGGAAGATGGTTGGGAGTATCGCTATGAGACCCCGGTCGAGCGGCTGGAAGCCCACCAACGAAGGGAGGGAGAGGAGTCCAAGAAAACGGTGGAGAACTACCTGCCGCGGGCTGTGGTTTACAAGTCCCGGATCTCCGGTCTCTTGCAAGGGGATCTGGGAAAATCGACGGTTTTTGGGGAGCCGGTTTGGGATCTCATCAGGTCCCGCATGCCGGTGGCGCTCTACTTTGGCCTCCTCACCACGATCATCTCTTACGGCATTTGTCTGCCTCTCGGAGTGCTCAAGGCCATCAAGCATCGGACCTTGGTGGACAATGTCAGCTCGATCCTCATCTTTTTGGGCTACGCGATTCCCGGGTTTGCTCTCGGAGCGCTCCTTCTTGTCTATTTTGGGGCGATCAAGCCGATCTTCCCGATGATTGGCCTGACCTCCGAGGATTTCGACTCGATGGGCCGATGGGAGCAGGTCAAGGATCTCGCCTGGCACACCGTGCTCCCCTTGGCCAGCTATCTCGTGGGGTCGTTTGCTTGGCTGACGATGATGATGAAGAACAATCTCATGGATAATCTTGCGGCAGATTATGTGCGCACCGCCGTGTCCAAAGGCGTGGGCTTTCATCGAGCGGTCTTCCGGCATGCCTTCCGCAACTCCTTCATCCCGATTGCCAGCAGCCTCGGGCAACTCATCACCCTGATTGTGACCGGGAGCCTGCTGATCGAGACCGTTTTTGATATTCAGGGCTTCGGGTTGCTGCAGTTCCGGGCCCTCACCGCTCCCGACCAGATGCTCATCATGGGTACTCTCACGGTGGCGTCCTTCCTGATGGTGATGGGGAACATCATTTCCGACATCATCGTGGCCCTGATCGACCCGAGGGTGAAATTCCATTAGACGATGAAGAAGATCCCAATCGGCATTTCTTTGATGGTGGCGGCGGCCCTGAGTGTGGTTGCCGATCATTTTGGCTACCGCGTGCCGACCATCAGTTGGGGATACAACCTCACGGCTTCCGCCGGGGAGCTCAAGCTTTTCTGGCCCCTGAACCGGCTCATCGAGAACATGGGCCAACTCACTGCCGGAGTGCTCTTTCTGGTTGGCCTCTGGTTGGTCGTCTCCAAACTGACCGCGGGGCCGCCCAACCCGGTGACTCTGCGCAAGGTGGCGCGTTTCAAATCGATCAAGCGTGGTTACTATTCCTTTCTCATTCTCGTGTTCCTGGCGGGTTTTGCAGCCCTCGATCAGGTGGTGGTGGGCAAGGAGGCTCTCGCGGTGAAGTATGATGGAAAATGGACGTTCCCGGCCTTTACCAAAGTGCTCGAAAAAAATGCTGATTTCGGCATCACCGACAAGAAGCTCGCGCCGTTGGAGCCGAACTACCGGGACCTCAAGGAGAAGGAAGGATTCACCGTGATTCTTCCGCTGCGGCCGTATCATCCCACCCAAGATCGTGTGAGCGCCTTGGGGCGGGCCGTCGATCCGGGTCAACACGACTACAGCGGACTGGGAACACGCTTGTTTGATCCTGCTGATCCGGAGAAGCCTCACCTACGCTTCACTTATCGGAAGGGTGTGAGGCAGGGAAATGCTCAGGGCTGGGATCCGGATGGTAATCGGGTTTATCAGGCGGTCTATGACCGGGGGGAGCTGGTCCCGGGATCTGAAGAATGGACCGGCGCGGGGAGTCTCGCGGAATTCATGGCCCTGTCAAAAGAGCAGGAATACGACGTGAGCTATCCACCTTCCGAACCGCAGTGGAGCTTCCCACTGGGAACCACTCCGCGTGGCGACGATGTCTTGGCCTACCTTTATGCTGGCTTGCAGGTCAACTTCAAGGCGGCCCTGATTTTCATTCCCCTCATTTATCTCATCGGGATTACGGTGGGGCTCTTGATGGGGTTCTTCGGCGGTGGGTTCGATCTGGTGGTGCAGCGGATCATCGAGGTGCTCTCCAACATCCCCTTTCTCTTTTTGGTCATCATCGTGACCCTCGGGGTGCCGCCGCAATACAAGGACCGGTTGGGATTTTATCTCATCGTGCTTCTACTCGCGGCCTTCGGCTGGATGGGGATGACCAACCTGATGCGAACCGCTGCCCTCAAGGAAAAGGCCCGGGACTACATCGCGGCCAGCCGGGTGATCGGAGCCGGGGTGCCTCGCATTCTCTTCCGGCATCTGCTCCCGAACACCGTGGCTATTCTCGTGACCCTGGTGCCCTTTTCCATTTCTGGCCTCATCTTGTCCCTGACCTCGCTCGACTACCTCGGCTTTGTCCCGTCGGATCTCGCCAGCTGGGGCAAGCTGCTCAAGGATGGCCTCGATTCCCTCTCCTCGCCCTGGCTGGTGAGCGCAGCCTTTGTGAGCCTGGTCAGCTTGCTGGTTTTGGTGACCTTTGTCGGGGAGGCAGTGCGTGAGGCCTTTGACCCCAAGAAATACACTTACTATCGATAGATGAAGATCTGGCTGCTCCTATTTTCCGCTCTCGTCCTGTCGGCCTGCCGGTCAGATGATGAGCCATACGTGGCTGGGCTGGGATTTGACAATTATGTCCCGGTTTACAACGACTACATCAAGGATTGGGTGGCCGGGAAGCTCGCTGAGGCCAAGGAGGAACTCACCAAGAAGGAACCCGGGACCCCCGGGGCTCTCGACGCGCAAAAGCAGGTGGAAATCTACGAACGCCGGGTAGCACTGGGCGATTACTTTCAATTCAAGGAGGCAGCGGATCTTCCGGCCTCGTTAGCTTGGAAAGACGGTCTCGACGAGCCTGAGGATTCCGATCCGGCAGCCAAAAAAGGCGGGGTCTTCCGTTACTACGTGGCGAGCTTTCCACCAACCATGCGTCCCTTTGGTCCGGCGGCCAACAGCGGGATGAGGGGGGAACTTTACGACGATGTGCAGTTGGGCTTGGTGGGCCTGAATCGTTTGAATGGCGCGGTGATCCCGGGAGTGGCTCGGGAGTGGGCACACAGCGAGGACAAGCGGACTTGGTATTTCAAGCTGCATGAGGACGCCACTTACAGCGATGGTGAACCGGTCAAGGCGCGTGATTACGCCATCATGGTCTATCTCCGGGTGTCCGACTACTCAAAGGAAACCTATTCCAAACAATACCTGCGGGAAGAGGTTGCCCAGATCACCACCTACGGCGACCATGCCCTCGCCATTACTTTACCAACCGCCAAGAGTGAGTTGGGGATGTACAACACGATCGGCGACTTTGCTCCCGCCCCTCCGCACTTTTACCAGGAATTCGGCCCTGACTACGAGGAGCGCTACAACTGGAGGCACCAACCGATTACCGGGCCCTATTTCGTAAGGGACGAGGACATCGACAAAGGAGTTTCCATCACCCTGACGCGGAAAAAGGATTGGTGGGGAAACGACAAGAAATTTTATCGCTACCGTTACAACCCCGACAAGATCGTGTGGCGAGTCCTGCGTGATCCCAACAAAGGCTTTGAGTTGTTCCGGGCGGGCCTGCTCGACATGGCCCTCGTGTCGTCTCCCAAATACTGGTACGAAAAATCTGAGATTCCACAGGTCTACGACGGTTACATTGAGCGACACTGGTGGTATAACGACTTTCCGAGGCCTCAGTTTGGGATCGAGATGAATTTGTCGCGGGACAAGCTCAAGGACCGCAATGTCCGGCTGGGATTGGCCCACTCCATGAACTACGAAAAAGTGATCCAAGTGAGTTTCTGGGGCGACTACAATCGCTTGCCCGGCTTTGTCGATGGCTTTGGAGATTTCGTCAATCCGGCGGTCAAGCCGTGGCCTTTCGATCCGGCCAAGGCTCGGGAATTTTTCGCGCAGGCGGGCTTCACCGAGGAGGGCAACGACGGGATTCTCCGCAAGCCGGACGGCACTCGTCTTGAGTTCACCCTGGCTCATTACGGGATCAAAACCTACGCCGACATCATGGGCATTCTCAAGACCGAGGCTCGACAGGCCGGGGTGGATTTGATCCTCGATGGCAAGGACCCCAGCATTGTTTTCACCGAGGCGCTGGACAAGAAGTTCGAGCTGACTTCGGTAGCTTGGGCCGTGCAGCCGCCCTACTTCTCCTTTTATGAGTACTTCCATTCCCGCAATGCCTACGACGAGCAGGGCAACATCAAACCCAAGACGAACAATGTCTTTGCTTATCAGAATCCCGAAATGGACCGTTGGGTGGAAGCGTATCGGCAGGCCACCAATGACGAGGAAAAGCGGGAACTGGCCCACAAGATCCAGCAGCAGGTCTACGACCAGTGTGTTTTCATTCCGGGCTGGAAGCGTGACTATGAACGGGTGGCCTGCTGGCGTTGGCTGCGGTGGCCGGATTCCGAAACGGTGAAGTTCTGTCCCCCCATCAATTCCTATCCCTTCGAGCATTACAGTTTCTGGATCGACGAGGAGATGGAGGCCGAAACCAAGGCGGCCATGACCTCGGGCCAGACCTTTCCCGAGGTCCAGAATATCGTGGAGGACTACCGCAGAAAATGAGCGCGCTTTTGGAAATCAAGGATCTCGTCACCAGCTTCGACACCGATTCGGGCTGGGTGCGGGCAGTCGACGGGGTCTCTTTCTCGGTGGAAAAAGGAAAAACCGTCGGGCTGGTCGGGGAGTCGGGCTGCGGAAAGACCGTGACCGCGATGTCGATCATCGACCTTCTCCCCAAGCCGTCGGGGCATGTCCTCGAAGGTGAGGTCCATTTCAAAGGCCGAGACCTTCGCAAGGTGGGGCGCCGTGGCTTGCACAAGGTCCGGGGCGGGGAGATCGGAACCATCTTTCAGGAGCCAATGGCGGCTCTCAACCCGGTGCATCGCATCGGCAAG
>JALQTQ010000013.1:0-10087 GCA_023263995.1 Akkermansiaceae bacterium
AAACCCAGAGGTTCGTGCAGACCCGAGGCAAACCGATGGTAACTCACCGCCTCGGCCTTCCCTTCCAGAACGCCATCCAGCAGCCAGACTTCTCCTTTCCGAATGCTCACCGCGAGGCGACCATCCTCCATCCATTCCATCCCGCTCACCTCCAGAGTGAGGCCATCCCCCGGCTGCCACTCGGTCGACCGCGAATGGCCCGCCGAACTCGCGGTCAAGATCTCGATCCGCTGATAGGACTCATCGTCCTGACCCGACAGCACAGGCGCCCCCGTCATTTGAAAGGCCAACATGACCAGACATCGTTTCCTCATTTCCATCGGTAGGTGATTGCGATTTCCTTTTCCTTTCGAGCTTCTTCGACCACCACCCCTGCCGGGTGTCGATAAGCGGGAGACTTGCCCTCTTGCCACGTGATGACCCGGTGCAGTTCTCCGTTCACCACCTCATAACGCTCCCGGACCAACCGCCCCGCCTCGTGGTAAAGGAAGGTGGGAACGCCCGCGTCATCCAGTTCGTATCCCCGGAAGCGCCGCTCCCCGCTCGCTTCGGGGATGAGCGACACCTCATTGCCAAGCGGCTTCTCAAAGGGTGCGGCCCGAGTGAACCAGGTATGGTAGGCGTCAAAGAAAGCCCCCCGCCAGATCATCGCGGGCCGGGCCTTGTCGCCATCGAAAGCCAGCGAAATCTCCCCCGGGAAACCCACCAGAATGGCCTTCGTTCCCACCTCCTCGAAAAAGGTCCGCTGGATGATGGGTCTGGTTGTCGGGCGAAGTTCGTACTCACCGCTACTCCGGTCAGGAAATCCTTCGGGGATACCTTCACCGTGCTCGATGAAAGACCAGATCGCGGCGATTTGTTTCTCGCTGTCCCCCCCGAGAATCTCCGGGAGATTCGAGCGTCCCTCCGGCCACAGCGATGGCATGAGCGTCCCCGGGCGGTATGCGGCCGGGGCCAAGAGATAGGAGCGAAACCATTCCGGCCGCAACCGTTGATTGAGAGAAGAAAGGTCGAGAGCAGGAATTCCCAACGAGCGCTTCTCGCCCCAATGATGGCAGGTGATACAATTGTTTCCGCCGAGCGTTCCCAGCAGTTTTCGTCCCGCCTCCCGGGCCTCCGCGACCTTCACCATTGGTTTGGCCTCGGGTTGCGCGTCGATTTTCGCCAAGGAGGACGCGAGCACCCTGGCCTGCCCCGGATAGGCCGGCATCACCGTTTTCAGGTAGGAGCGAACCCGCTTGTCGAAGTCGCCTGCGATTACTCCCTCCAACCAATCCTGTCGCAACTTGTGCCCGATCCCAGTCAGCGGTGGAGGCAGTTTCCCGGAATCGCCCAAACTTTCCTCGCCATGAAAAAACAAGCGGGTCTCCGGAGTGGGACCACCGAGGCCATCCCGCTCGTGGCAGGCGTAACAATTCATGGCCTGCAACGTCAGCACTCCCGCCTCGTCGTCCACCCGCGCCGGATCGGCAAGAAAGGCCCGCAAAGCATCCCGTTGCCCAGAACTCAGCCCATAACGCGGAAGGCCACGAGCCGGTTGAGTCGAGAGACAACTGGCCTTCGCAGTCCCCCCTCCTCCTGTCAGTCGGATCATCCCGGGTGGCTCGATCCCAGGGAAATCGTGGCAGGAGGCACACGAGGCCGCTTCAACCAACCTCCGGCCCAAGTTGATTTGGTCACCCTTGGGCTTGGGCCAGGACGTGAGCTTTTTTTCCTCTCGCGGATCCGTGCCTTGCAGATCCAGCAAGTATGCCGCGACATTGATCGCTCCTTCCCGCCCCAGCTCCAGATGAGGCATGCGACCGTCCGTCCGATATCGACTGGTGTTCGCCAGAAAATGCTCCAGGGCCATCAAGCTCGTCTTCTTCTTCAAATCAGGAAGCGGCACCGCGAGGGGCGAGGCGAGATCCAAGCCGCTTCCCGACGGTCCCCGGTAGTCCGCGCCCGGGGCGTGACAGGCCACACAGCCTTTTTCATGATACAAGGCACTCCCCATTTCGGCATTGGCATGGCGGGGAGGTCGAAAATTCAGGCCCTTGCCAAGGGTCGAAAGGTAGGCCATTACGGAGCCCACTTCCTCCTCATTCAGCCCGTACAGCATCGCGGGCATCGTCGAGCCCTTCCGGCCTCCCTCCGGATCTTTGAGAAAACCAAGCACCCAGTCATGGCTCACCCGGCTGGAAAGATTCTCCAGCGATGGCCCTTTACGCGACACCATTCCCCCGGATCCGCCATGGCAATTGGCGCAGCCAAGCTCGGAGTAAAGGAGCGCCCCGCCCGGTGGCGAAGGCCGGTCCCGATGAAATCTTTCATACCCCACCACAAGTGGTTCAGCACCGACCGGCCAAGCTACCACGACCGAGATGAAAATCCCCCAGACCATTCTCATGACACTTGGGCGAGGCATTTTGCGAGATAACGTCGGGATTGATTAATCAGTTCGTTGATCGCATCCGCAGTGGGCAAAACCGGAATGCCGCGCGGAACCGGATGCATGAAGATCTCCGCGAGCCCATCGAACCCAATCTTTTCGAGGGCCGCAATCACAGGCACATAATCGAGAGAACCAAACCCGGGCAGTTGTTTTCGCTCGTCCTCTTTTGTCATCTTTTTCTTCGAGGAAGGATGATGCTCCTGAAAGTAAAAGAAGGGGATCATCTCGCGCCCGAGATCCGTGATGAGCTTGGGAATTTCCTCCACCGCATCGTGGAGATGGTGAGGCGCGAAGGCCACCCCGACGTTTTTTGAGGGATTGAACTCTTTGAAATACCGTATCGAATCCGGCGACGAGAGCATGGAATTCTTGTGATTCTCGATCGCCATCGTCACCCCCAATTCCTCGGCCAGCTCGTAGTGCGGCTTCAGTTTCTCGAAAAAAGCTTTCACCTGTCGTTTGGCCTCGCCCCCCACCGGGTCCGCTTCCCCCATCCGTCCGGACCCGCAGACGGTCATGAATCCGCCGTTTTTCTTCACCCAGCGAAGCTCGGCGTCTTGGCGGAAAGGCCCAAGAGGATAGCAAGTCGATACCGACATCGTTGTTTCGTACTTCTTGAGCTTCCTTTGAAATTCTCCATCGCCCATCGCTTGCACCTGCTCGCGGTGGGTGGCATGAACCCGCCGCCAGATATCAACCGACCCCGCCCCGGTTTTTTTGACACTGGCGAGAACCTCATCGAGTGGGAGGTTCCCATAGAGCGCCGAGGAGAGAACCAATCGCAGTTCGAATAGCTTCTTTTCAGCCCGAACCACCCGGGGGGTAATCACCAGCGCTCCCACGCTGCCCAGGCTTCTCATCATCCTTCTTCTTTTCATCGTTCAGACTTCCTTTCGAGAAAAGGCGAGCGCCGCCCAACCCAACATCACCGCGCAAAAGAGAGAGGAACTGCCGATCGTGCTGAACCTCGACTTGCGGGCCGATGCGTCCGCAAGCGGCCCACGGCCATCCTCTTTTTCCATCTCTTTTTTCAGCTTCTCGAATCCGCCGAATTCCTCGAGCCCACCGATGACCAGTTTTTCCTCAGCCACCTCCATGATCGGACCGTTCTTGGGCAGGAAAAGATGAATGGTCTCCAGAATCTCAAGCCAATCGCGGAGCCCCAGCCGGTTTTCGTCCTTCACGATTCCCCCTCTGTCTCCGACCGGTGCTTCCTTGACCACCAAAGCAGGATCTGCGGGAGTCTTCTCCGGCAGTTGGAGTTGTCTCTCGATGGAATTGATCCCGAAATTCAAGCTGGCCGATAAGCCCCAGACCAGGATGGTCACCAGGATGGAGCTGAGCACCGAGCCGGTCTTGACCCCAACCAATACCATCACGGAATAGAGGTTGAGAAAGACCAGCAAAACGGCAGGCAGATACCAGAAGACCGAGAAGTTCCAGACCCCCAGACGCCAACGGAAAGCGACAAAGACAATCACCACAAACAAACCCACCTGCACCATGACAAAGAGTAGGCTCCCGGTCAACTTGGCGAAGAAGACGAGGAGACGCGAAGGCTTCTTGGTCAATAGCATCCCGGCCGTTCCTTCCTCCATGCTATCCGGGAAAATCGACGCACACGAAATCAAAGCCAAGATCGTGGCAATGAAGGTGAGCCAGATTCCGGCCACAAGATTGCTGAAGGTCATCAGGTAAACGACCCGGTTGATCACTCCCGCCATCAAGCCACTCCCGAAGATCTCCCCGGGATTCCATTGGAAAGCTCCAAACAAAAAACTCAGCCCGTCGTCATCCATCCCGATCGAAAGGAAAACGACGGCAACCAGAACCGAAAGCCCGAGGGTGATCCAAAAGAGGGTTTCCGACTTCAGTCCTCGGTAGGAGTCGAGAAGGATCGTCAAAAAAGGTTTCATCACTTGGGAATGGACGGCGTTGGGACCGAGGGACTCGACGACCTCGACCGATTCACGGGCGAGTCGACCAATCCCATGAAAAGATCCTCGAGCGACTGGGCCTTTCGCTGAATTCCGGAGATCACAATTTGCGCGGCCCGAAGCCGATCGATCAGCACTTGAATGTCGCCGACCCGGCTGGTCTCCATCGCAACAAACCCCGGGCTGATTTCGCCGCCCTCGGCTTGCAAGACAGCAACCAGTTCGGAGGGAAGCTGGCCCTCGAACTCGATCCGGTAGACTGGTTTCTCCGTCCTGAGATCATCGAGTTGACCTTCCCCCAAGAGACGTCCTTGGGAAATGATGGCCACCCGATCGACGATAGGCTCAAGCTCCGACAGAATGTGGGTGTTGATAAAGACTGTCCGGCCTTCCTCCCGCAACTGCTTCATGAGCAGGCGAAAGTCCCGCCTTCCCGCCGGATCCACCCCGTCGGTGGGCTCGTCGAGAAAGACAATTTCGGGATCATTGACCAAAGCTTGGGCAATGCCAATCCGTTGTTTCATCCCCTTGGAATACCCCCGCACTTTGCGATCCGCGGCTCGCGACATCCCCACTAGATCCAGCAAGCGTCCAGTGCGTTCACGAGTTTCCGAGACTCCGACGTCCTGCAGGCCGGCCGCGAACTCAATGACCTGCCGCCCGGTCAGGTAGTCGGGAAAACGAGCGTGCTCGGGCAGCAAACCAATCCGCTGGAGGGCCCTCCGGTCCCCAATGGGACACCCGAGCATCGTTCCACCGCCCCCGGTCCGGCGGATCAAGGTGGTGAGAATTTTGACCAGCGTGCTTTTGCCGGCTCCGTTGGGACCCAACAATCCATAGAGACAGCCGCGCGGAACCTTCAGACTAATCCCGGCCAAGGCCTCAATCCCGCCCCGATAAACCTTCCGAACCCCCTCGAGTTCCACGACATAATCACTTTCCGGCATCATCTGCAAAGGTCCGATTTTGCAGTCTCTGATGGAAATGCAATGAGATTCTTGGCCCAGTGGTCATCGTCACTCGAACGTCACCTCAGTGCCCCTCATCAGGACAATTTAGCTCGGCCGTCGGGCCGGGTCAGCGGTCAGGACCTTGATCAAAAGGCATAATTCACGCTCAGCCCCAGACTGAAGCCGCTGAGATCGACCTCGAAATCACTGTCGCCTACCGAATCGCGGAGCGACTCGTTCCAATCATAGCGGATGTTGGCCTGCACCGAAACCACCTCATTGATCGGACAACCCACCGCGGTCTGGAGATAAGCACCAAAGAGCACATCGGTTCCGGTATCACGGAAGCGGGCCGAATCAGTGACAAGTGGCGCTCCGCCATTGATGCTCTGAAACAGACGATCACTCCGGCGTGCGTCCCAATCAGCGACATTCAAGACCAATCCGCTTCCCAGTCCGACGAAGAAGCCATCGACATCTTCAAAATAGGCGTCGGCTCCGAAGGAGAACCCGAAGAGATCCAGATCGAGCGATTCGCCAATGCGGTCTTGGAATAAGGCCCGGTCGGTGGTGAGGAGGGTATTCTCAAAGCTGCGGCCGCCGTTCACGGGCTCGACCGGAAGGAGTGGGGCAACCGCCCCGGGCGACCCGGTGTAAGGAGCCTGAGGAAGCACCAAACCGGTGGTGTCAAAGCGGTCAAAGGCTCGCACCTGGAAGACCTCCCGTTGTTCGCTCGCCGACAAGGTGCCCAAGCCATTGCGGCTGCCGCCCAGACTGATGAAACTGAAGTGAAGCGATGGTCCCGCACTCCACCCTTTCCCCAGAGGGGTGGTCCGGCTCAAGGAAAGGGAAGGTGAACCCTGCCAGTCAGCTTCATCAATCCAACCAGTGTCGAAGGTGTTCGCCGATGTCGTCACCACCCGACGCTCCCCACCCCCTGCCGATAAAAGGAGATGGTCGGTTCGCACTTGGTCCTGATTGTGATACTCGTAATCGGTCGTTCGCCCGGTTGCCGGCGTCCGCGGATCAGGCCGAACGAACCCGTCGTCGTAAACGCGCGCCACCAAGCCATTTTCCGGCCCAATGCCGGGAGGCGGAGTAAAGGAGCTCGCTCCAAAGACCCCGGGAACGAGAAAGCCGCTCGCCCCCGTCTCGAAGTTGACCTCGCCGATCCTTCGAAAAGAGATCCCGGCAGCAAGCGTCCACCGCGAGCCGACCCCGGTCACGGTGGGAATGAGACGCTCCGTGGATGCCCTCCCGGCCGGATGAAGTTCCAACCCGCTCTTGGCCGAAGAGAAAGGGCCTTCCCCTGCCAGAGCGGGCAGACCAAGAAAAAATGTCAGGGAAAATCGAAGTCCGTTGTTCATAAGAATCGAGATGGGCTGAAGTTAATTGCCGGGGCCCAAACGCCGGACCCGGTAAAAGCGGGTCTTGGTCATCCCCGGAGGGCTTGCAGTCTTAGGAGGCCCGTTGTCGATCCACTGCTGCCTTGTGCCTCCGGCCACGACCGGCGGCAATACTTCTCTCCACAAGAGACCATCGTCACTGTATTGGATCACATACCCCTCCCCAATGACCGAGGGAAACTCAATGAGAACATCGCCAGTGGGGAGAACCACAGGGGGATCCACCGCGACTCCTTCGCGGGCCGGGGACTCGGCGATAGCCTCAAGAAGCGCAATCTTTAAATCCGGCTTCAGCCCACCCGAGGCATCCAGTTGCAGATACTCAAGGGTGAGATCAAGGCTCTCGCCAGCCATTAAGGGCCGATTGACGATGACATAGGGAACTCCTTCAACCGTCCCTTGGGCATTAAACAAGGTCACCCCTTCACCAAGGCCGCTCACAAGAACCCTGAACGCCGGGATCGCAACCGGGTTGTTGTTCGTCACGGCCACCGTCTGCTTGGAGAGACCGGTTTGCAAATCCAACTCGATTGCCCCGGCCCGCATCGGAGTCCCCACAGGGCTGACCACATCGGTAGCCAGGGTGATCTGATCGTCATCCGGGAGAATAAGAACTTCATTGGCCCCGGAGATCGCGGCCATTGTGGCAATGAGATCTTCGCCACCAACAACCGTTTCCGGAACCCCGAAGTATGTGATCAACGACCGCGACTGGCCCGCCGCAAGGTCCCCCACCGACCAGACCGAATCATTCAGGCCGGTCCCGGGAGCGAGACTCGTCCCGTCAATCACCACTCCTTCCGGGAAGGCTCGCTGGAGATCAACCAAAACTCCCGAGGCATCGCTCGGCCCCTGATTGGAAATGGTCAGGGTGTGAAAAAGGTTCTGCGGCAACTGGAAGCCCGCCAAGGCCGGGTCGCGCGATCCCGCCAAGGTGAAGCCAAGATCAACCTCCCGGGTGATTTCGGCGGTGGCCGATGCCGATTCATCGCCCTCGTTGATCTGCCTCTGGGCGACCGCTGTCACCGTGAAAGTTCCAGTCGCCCCCACCTCGGCCACGCGGGCGGATGGCCCTGCGGTGA
Organism: Akkermansiaceae bacterium; assembly: GCA_023263995.1. Taxonomy (GTDB): domain Bacteria; phylum Verrucomicrobiota; class Verrucomicrobiia; order Verrucomicrobiales; family Akkermansiaceae; genus SW10. The sequence continues at coordinate 7,810 of JALQTQ010000013.1, forward strand.
GAAACGCGGTCAGGGTTGCCGAGTCATTCACGCCAAGGAACTCCAAACTCCAGACCTCCCCCTCCACCACTCCCGCACCCGGAACCAGAGTTTCCAACACCACTCCTTCACCCAGATCGAAGAGGCCGGTCAACTCAATGTCGGTGGCTTCCAGCGGACCGGCATTGGTCAGCAAAAAGGTCACGACCAAATTCCCCTCTCCCGAACCCGCCACCACCGGTTGCGCCGGGCCAGCTGCCGAAACCTGCAGGTCCACCGCCGCGAGAATGCTCGTCTCCTCGGTGACGCGGTCATTTCCAGCCACCGGGTCGACCCCGTTGGCCGCACTGATTTCACCGCTAAACTGAATCAGGTCCTCGTCCGGGGCATTCGCTCCCACCGTGAGGACGACAGTCAGTGATTCCGTGGCTCCCACTGGAAGGCTCAGGCCCCAATCGCCTCCCGGGCCATCCCCCGGAAGAAAGACCCCTTCAGTGCTCTCCACCCGGTCGATGACCACTCCTTCCGGCAGATTGAGTAAGGTCGCGATCCGCACGCCACGGGCATCGGAGGGACCGGTGTTGGTGGCTGATACCACATACTCAAGATTGCCTGGTCCAGCACCCGCGATGACCGGATCGAGCGATTCCGAGACCGCCAACGAAAGGTCGAAGCGATTGCTGACCGTCGTCCGCTCGAAGGCATCATCATCGGCGGGATCGGCATCCTCTTGGTCGACCTCCAAAAGAGAAGCACCACTACTGACAACATCTTCTCCGGACAAAGCTCCCCGCCCGACCGTCAGGGAAAGCGTGAGAGTGGTCACCTGCCCGGAAGCGAGTTCCGGAATCTTCCAGCGGTTGTCCACAAAGGTTCCGGTCAGAGGGGTCACTTGCTCCACCGTCACCCCGGCAGGGAGAATCTGCGCCAGTCCGACCTCGATTCCCGTCGCACGCGACGGACCGTCATTGCGGGCCGCGACCGTGTAAGAAAGGTTTTCCGGGCCCGATCCCGCCACCACGGCGGCACTCGACTCGGTCACGCTGAGTCCCACCGAAACGAGGGAGACCACCGTCAGGCTTGCTTCCGCCGACCCGCTGTTCCCGAGCGCACTGAGCAACTCGTTGCTGCGGAGAAGATACTCTCCTCCCTCACGCGCCACCACATTGACCGAAACGCTGCACACCCTTCCTGCCGGGACCGTCCCACCTTGGTAGGAAAAGGAATTCGATCCCGGAATCGCCGTGAAGAACCCACCCACACAAGTGCTCACCGGATTGGCCGGGCTGGCCAAAACCATTCCGTCCGGCAAGGAAAAGCCGACTCGTAAGTTGGCTGCCTCGAGCTTCGAGCCACTGTTATCGATGGCCAAAGTCAAACGCACACTCGTGCCAGCCTCCACCTCGCGGGCCGCAAAGGTAAGCGCAAGCGGAGGCGGAGGACTCACCGAAACCGGGGCCTCCTCGATCTCACTCTCACCCAAGGAACTCGAAAGTTTGACTCCACTCAGGACAAATTCTCCGGCCTCGGCACCCGAAATCCCCACCGTGACCAGACAGCGTCCTCCCGGCGGAAGCGATCCTCCTTCAAAGGAAATCGTCCGCTGCCCGGGCACTGCCACGAGCGTTCCTCCGCACGAAGAGGTCGGCGGAGTGAGGTCGTTCACGGCCACCCCCTCCGGAAGCATTGCCGTGAAACCCAAATCCCGGGCTCCCAGCAAACTTCCGCCATTGTCAATCGTGAAGGTGAGCGTACCAGCCCCGGAGATCGTCAGATCAGCTGGAGAAAAGATGGCCTCGAAGGAAGGCGGCACCGTTTCCACCACCAGGAACTCTTCCGCAGGAAACCCCACCAATTCCTCCACGCCGAACCGGGTCGACACCAAGCTCGTCCGGTTCAGGTAAGGCCCAGGTTCAGCAGTCAGAGGAACCCGAATGCCAACCTCAAAAGAACACGATTCTCCCGGCGCGAGCACTCCGCCGCTGAAGACCAAGGTCTGGTCCCCCACAATACTGGAACCCGGCCCGCAAATCGGCTCGGGGCGCCGAGGCGTGCCAATCCTGACCTCGTCAAACCAAACCCGGGTCACTTCGGAGGCCTCGGACGATTTGTTGTTATAAACTCCGAGCAGAATGGTGTGATTCCCCTCCGTGAGGAAAATCTCCCGATTGAAAACCCGCCAACCGCTGTCTTGGTCGCCTCCGGCTCCTCCGGTAAACTGCAATAGCGAGTTATTCGGCCCATCGCCATAGCGGATTCCGTCCAACTCAAACAAGGCTTGGGAAAACTCATCGCCTTC
>JALQTQ010000013.1:10097-31503 GCA_023263995.1 Akkermansiaceae bacterium
AAGTCGGTAGCGGAACGTCACCGGGTAAACTCCTGGCGAATCGATGGAGAACGTCCGCCGCCAGCCCCCCGAACTCTCCGGGTTGAGAAAGGAAAAGAACCCTTTTCCACCCGTCACCACCGCGAGAGCACCACCCGCAAATCCCCCCTCCGCCTCATAAGTCCCGGTGGAAAAGTCGGGATCATTCGACCCCTCAAAGACATCATCCTGATAAAGAAATCCCCGCGTCTCGCCCTCCCCGGCCGGTGCCAGAGCCATGGAGAAACCCACGTCGCTGCTGGTCAGGGTGTTTTGATGGACCTCGACCGCGATGGTATTCTCCCCCGGCCGGACACGACCGGTGAGGTCGAGCAAGGTTGTCAGTTCCTCATTCTCATCTCCCAAGCCAGAGAGGGTGGTGGGGGTGACCGGCCCGTCGGGCATCTCCGCACTCCGGAAAATTTCCTCGCCATTGAGATAGACGATGGCGGCATCGTCGAACAAGGAAACCATCGACCAGGCGGTGATGGCGGCTTGCTCCGGGGACAAGGTGAAGGTCTGGCGGAAGAGGTAAGTGGTGACGAGATTTTCCCCGTTGGGCGCCTCATCAATCCCCCCCAATACCTGCGGAGTGCCCGCGGGAAAGCCGCTGATCTCCCCACCCTGAAGAGGTGCCTCCCCCTGCTCCCACGGACCAACGGTCGAGGTGGTGAGGTCAAAGTCTTCCTCGGTCCAATCACGCCCCAAGGCATCCACCGGGTAATCATCGTTTCTCCCATTCTCATTCTCGAGCCGATCCAAGAAATCCCAGCGAGCTCCCAACACCGAGTTGCCGAGCCCATCAAAGTCGGCATCCACCGCAAAACCTCCAATCTCAGGCAAAGCCACCGCCCGCGTCCCCGGCAACATGGCATTCAAATCGTCGCTGAAAGCAAGATCGGTGAAGGTCTGCGAACGACTTTGGTTGGTCAGCGTGAAGCGCAGGACCCCTTCGGCTCCGGGAGCAATGGGGCCATCTGGAAAAGACTTGGTGAGACGAAGATTCGCAAGATCTTCCGGATCGATCACCTGAAGCACGGCAGTCGAGAATCCCGAGGCCACCGCCTGTCCTCCCGAAAAGGAGGAACGGATGGGACCCGAAAGACTGGCGATGTTGCCCGAAGTCACGCCCACCACCTCGACCGAAATGCGACAACTCTCGCCGGGTTGAAGAACTCCGTCCGCCAGAGAAATCGTTCGGGACCCCGGCACGGCGGTGACCACCGCCGGATCACACGAACTCTGCACCTTCGGCGAGGGGGCAACCACCAGTCCCGACGAAAGCTCATCGGTGAAGGTAATTCCGCCGGCCGGCTGGTCCGATTGGTTTTCGATGGTGTAAATCAGGCTGGTCGTTCCCCCCAGCTGGATCGGGTTTGCCACAAAGCTCTTGGAAAAGCCGAGCGAAGGGCCACCAACCGGAGGCCTCAAGGTGACAGCAGCCGCCGCGCTTGAGCCGAGCGAGGATGCAAGACTCGAAGTGGACAAAACCACCGGGCTCTCGGATTGGAACTCAACCGCGAGCCGCACCTCGCACGAGCTATTCGGATTGAGCCTCCCATTGGCCAGAACCACTGAAGGCCCTTCGGCAAGAACCGACAAGTCACCCTCACAATCACTCGCGATCAACGCCGGATGGGCCAGCGCCACGCCCTCCGGAAAATCAAGGCGGAAGGCAAGTTGGTCCACCACGCCCTCACTTTCATTCTCAATTTCAATCACAAGCTCGCCACAACTCCCCACTCCAAGACCTTCCGGAGAAAGAGACATGCGCAAGGACGGAGCCTGAGCCGAGAGGCCTGCCGTCAAGAAGACAGCTATCAGAAAATAGGCATAGAGCATGGAAAGGACAGATCGGAAACCGGAAGCTGGCGTGGAATTCATGAGCTGAGACGATGGCACCGCCACTCTATGGGACCCGACGTTACCACCGTTTCTGTTACGCATCAGCCAGCACGATGGTAACAGCGGATCGCTCAATTCGTGAACACCCCCTCCCGAGCCCTCGAAGTCGGGTGCCCCGGCAGTGACGTCAATCGCCTCGCGCTCGTTACCACTCTGATCGAGGCCGCTGTCCACGCCCGAGTCACTCAGGTGATTGTGGCTTGGGTCGGGAAGCTACCGAGGTCATGATCGCCATCAATAACTCCTGCAAACGGGGGGCTTCCACTTGCCTCTCCGTGGCGATCCGGTGGGGAATGCCCCAGATCGCCTCGACTTCCACCGGGTGACCGTTCACGTAGTCCAGCATGCTCGACGGCCTGTAATCCTTCATCGGATAGGTCCGGCTGATCTGAAATTCGACATACTCGTTTTCGATTTCGTGGCCCAGAGCCGCTGCGATTGCCACCACCTCTCGCATCAGGACCCGGACGCGATCCTCTCCGCCCGGCATCGCCAATAGGGTGCCGGTATCAATCCCGCCTTCGGTAATGCACAACCCATTGAAGGGAATGTTCCAGATCAATTTACGCCACTGCGCCTCCTCAAAGTCGTCCGAGATCTCGCATTCCACCCCGGCCCCCCTGAAGATCTCGGCCAATTCCCGAAGTCGCGGGGTCGCCCCGCCCCGGGCTTCTCCAATCGAGACCATCCCGCCTCCGGTATGCCGGATGAGCCCGGGCTCGATCCGATTGATGCAAACAAAACACATCCCACCGAGAATCCGCTCAACTCCGAAAAGCTTGCTGAGGGCCTCGATGTTCCCAAGCCCGTTCTGCAGAGTCAGGATCACCGTGCCATCATGCAACAAGGGCGGAAGAACCTCCGCAAATCGATGGTTGGCCGTCGCCTTCCAGGCTACGATGACCACATCGACCGGACCCAACTCGCGGCTTTCCCGGGCACAATTCACTTCCGGCAGGAAAAAATCCCCTTCCGTGCTCTCAACACGCAGGCCGGTCTTCCGCACTAGTTCGCAGCCCCGACGCATGAGAAAGCGCACCTCGTTGCCAGCCTTGGCCAGGCGCCCCCCGTAATAGCTCCCCACCGCACCCGATCCCACGATCGCAAAACTCTTCATCGTCCCAATCCCTTCACCACTTTGGCCGCCGTCGCAATGGTATTGCGGTGAATCTTGGCGGTGTATTCTGCTTGGCGATTGTAGCCACCCCCGTAGAGAATGGCCACCGGAATCCGGTTCCCAAGAAAGGCACGGAGGATGACCTCGTCGCGACGCATGAAGTCTTTCAAATCGAGCATCATCTGCCCCATCCGGTCGTTGCGGTGATTGTCCGCTCCGGCAATCCAAATCACGAGGTCTGGCGAGAAGACATCGAGGGCCGCCGCCAAGCTGTTAAAGAGCTGATTGAGATACATCCCGCCTTCGACATAGCGCACCGTTTCCACGTCCATCGATCCCTTCACTTTGTGGCTGGGAAAATTCCGCCCCACGTGAATGGAGTAGGTGAAAACCCTGGGATCGTCTGCAAGGATGCTATTGGTCCCATTGCCCTGATGAGCGTCGGTGTCGACCACCATCACTTTGATCCCGGGCTGGTGCACCTGCAAGTCACGGATCGCGATCGCGACGTCGTTGAAGACACAATATCCCTCCCCATGATTCTGAAAGGAATGATGAGTTCCGCCAGCCAAGACGGCCGCCACCCCATCCTGCAGAGCGGCATGACAGGCCTGACGGGTGGCCTCGACCTCGATGGCACTTCGATGATACAACTTCGGGGTCACCGGCAACCCGAGAAGGATCTGCTCTTTGCGGTCCATCCGACCATTGTAAATTTTCGCGAGGTATTCCACGTCATGAACCCGTCGCAAAACATGACTCTCGGCCTCGCGGACCTCCACGATGTCCTCAGCCTTCACAATCCCGCTTCCTACCAGCATGTCCTTGGACACCTGGAACTTCTCCATCGGAAACGGGTGCCCGTTGGGAAGTTCGAGATAAAATTCAGAGGAGTAAAAACAACGCATGACGATCCGATGCGAGTCTCACGCGCCCACCCCCCACCTGCAAGCCCGGAAACTCACCGCGCATTTCGCCAAGCGGAATGACGCCAAAGGTCGTTACCCGGATGGATCACATCTGCGCTGGAACTTCCCGGTTCTTCCGCTACCCTCAGCCCTCCCGGTGAATCGCGCTTCCTTTATTTTCGCTCTCCTATCCTCCCTCTGGGCCACCGCCCAGGACGGACCGAAGATCACCGTGGAAACAGCCCCCAAAAATCCCTTCACCATTCAACAACAAACCGTTTACCCGTGGAAGAAATCCATCACTGCCACGGTCTTCTGGATCGGCGAAACACCCACTCCCGGCAACCCAACTCCCAACAATAAATCATCGTGGGATGTCAACTGGCAGGAAAACTACGGAGGCTTCGACAACCCCGATCCCAACGCCCGCCGTGGCTACCTCCCTCCCGGATTCATCCCCAAGCAAAATCCCTTCTACGTCGCCCTGCCCTACAACGATTGCCTGAACCACCGCCTGCACAAGCCCGAGGCTCCACGGGTGATCCCATGGTGGTCCCGCCTCCAACGCAATCCCGGAGAATCAGCCTGCAAAGGCCGCTGGGTCCAGATCTACTGCCCGGAAACCCGCAAGGTCTGCTACGCCCAGTGGGAAGACTGCGGCCCCTTCGTCACCGATGACTGGGAATACGTCTTCGGCAACAAGCGCCCCAAAAACAAAAACAACCAGGGGGCAGGCATCGATATCTCACCCGCCGTGCGCGACTACCTCGGGACCGGCAACAAGGCCACCGTCCACTGGCGCTTCGTCGAATTCTCCAAGGTCCCGCGATCGGGCCCATGGGCCCAACACGGCACCAACAACCCATTCTTGAACAAGATGGTCGACGATGACCTCGCCGAGCGGTCACGCTACATGGACTACCTCGACCGTCTGCGCGACCAAGCTTACCGCAAGGCCCGTTGAGCCAACTCTAAAACGAGGAGGCCTGGGAAGAGAAGAGGGAGGGATACCCTACCTGCGGCGACGGATCAAGGGAAGCACTCCCAACAGAGCCAGAATCGCACTCGATGGCTCGGGGATCCGACCTCCGAACTGGATTTCGGCAAACTGCATCAAAGAATCGCCTCCCACCGTATCAACATCAAACCGATAGGAGGTGTAAAAGGTGCTATTTCCTTCGATGGTGGCTCCATATTCCGTGAAACGCTCATTCGGCGGAGTGAGCGTCCCACTCTGAATCACCACCCAGTTCTCGTCGGTTCCACCCGAATTTTCACTGCTGGTGATGGAGTCGTTCGTCCCGTAAAGAGTGTAACCCACCGGATCCCGCCCAGGAGCGTCATTGGCGGTGGTGATGGTGAAGCTGTCCACGATGGAAGCTCCGACCGAAGGAGTGACAATAAAACCAGTCTGATCCCCGCCGAAGTTCAGATACTTCGTGTTTGGATCACCATCGATGGCAAGAGAAGGGTTTTCACCACCAGGAAAGCTACTCGTTGGCACAACGTCTTGGTCGATGGCCAGAATCGACATCCCGCTGGACAGAATGGTGGATCCCGTTCCACCCAAACCGGTAAACAGCTGTACATCCGCAATCTGCATCGAGTTTGCCGCAATCGCATCGCGCACGGTATCAAAGGTCACCCGGTAAGAACTAAAGGCCAAACTATTGGTGAAGTCTACCGGAGCCCCCGGACTGAAGCGGTCCGTCGGCAGGTTCAAGGCCGTGTTGGTCAGGATCGGAGTCCAGCTCTCCTGATTCCCCAGGCTATTGTCACCGCTGCGAATGGTGTCGTTAGTGCCCCAAATGGAAAAGCTGGCCGGATCACGCTCAGGCGCATCGTTGGCTGTGGTGAAAACAATGCTGGAAGCAATGGTGGGAGAACCAGGAGTGACGATGAAACCACTCCGCTCCTCGGCAAAATTGAGATACTTGGTGGAAGAATCGCCATCGATCACGCTGGACGGGGCCTCCCCTCCCGGGTAACTGCTCCCCGAGCCCACCAAACCAATCGCAATGATCGAATCACTTGGGGAGAGAATGTTGACAGCTGAAGCGGAACCAGCAGCTAGCAGGAGAGCAGTGAGGGAATGAACTGTCGCTTTCATGTTTGGCGATGAGATTCGGGGAGAGTCTTTTCAAGTCAAGCTAATTTTAACGAATCTGCACCGATAAGCGGAGAAATCGACGGTGCCCTTCGTCCCCGACAGGCTGTGAATCGCGGAAGATCCATTCGGAAAAGCCGCTTCCGAGATCGACTTGCGTGTGAAGGATGGCCACCTCCGACCAACCAATCAGGTCATCCGACAAAAACGCGGAAATCTTGAGATCCGGGACCCGATTTGCAATCACCGCCCTCAAGAAGAGATAATTCCCGGGTTCCGGGACATCGGAAAGGGTCTGAAACCCTGCTGTCGGCAACAAACTCTCCGAAAACGTAAGAGGATCTCCACCAAAAGCCATTTCGAGAAGGTTTCCGAGGCCATCTCGGTCGGGATCGGCGCCGGGACCACTGATGGTCTCATTGGCGAGTTGCCCGGCATCAAATCTTGCCCCTGCCCATTCTTGGTAGGAGGTGTTGGTCGCACGCCCCGGAGTCCCCTGTCCTTCAAAACTCGCCCGCCAAGACTCCGCGAGGGAATGGTCGGGGAGGGTCAGCGGCGCTTTCAGGACCAAGGCAGCGCCCGCTCCATCCGAAGCTGAGGGCCATCCCGCCAATTCGTCATCGTCGTATCGGAAATCGTGGATCACCGAACCATCGAGCGCGGTGAGGAGAAAGCGCTCGCCGCCATTGGACAGCCGCTGCCCGCCATCCGGGCTGGTCGGGTCTCCGTAAACCCCGGCCACCGGAAGGCCCGGACCATAACGAAAGGCGAACGCGGGGGCACGACGGACGAAGAGGGCCACCCCACCCGCTTCAATGGTCGTTCCGGCCACCCGAAGATCAAAAATCCCGGAAAAGGTGACGCCATCCAGCACCACCGGGACATCGGAAATGTTCTGAACCTCAAGATACTCAAAGTCGCTTTCATCAGCGAACCCGGCCTCCACCTCGGCGACCGTCGGGGGACCGGGATGATACATGATTTCCGAGACCACCAAATTGGAGGCGCTGGCCGGGACTCCCACCACGAAGGTCGAAGCCCGAGAACCACTCCACTCACCATTACGCCGCGCCCGCACTGTGACCGTGGTCGTTTCATTCACCACGAAATCCCCGAAGGAAGCACGAGCCGAAGGTGAAATCCCTCCCCCGGGCAAGCGCGGATCCGAGCCATCTCCCGTGAAATAAAGGGTCCCTTCCGGAGCAGACATCGAGATCGATTCGCCCTTCATCACGAGACCTGATTCCTGAAGCTGAGGCGGACGCACGAATTGCGTGTCAATCCACTCGGCCCGCCTTCGGACCCATTCCTTGAGGTGCTCGACCTCTCCGGGCCATCCTCCCTGAGAGGAAAAAGCTCCTCCGTTAGGCGCAACCTCGGGCCAACGTGCAGCATTGCGAACCTGGGCTTCGCTCACCTCCGTCGCCAGCTCTTCAAGCCGCCCTAGCAAGGCCTGATTTGAGAACGAACCGCGCCGCACCTCTTGCCAACGGTCGATCCATTCCTGAAAGAAGTCAGGATCGTCAAACAAACGCCCCCAGTAATCGTAGTCAAAAAACTCGGCCCGCTCGGGGGCAGGATTCCACCCCCGGGGATCAGCCGAACGACCGTCGGAATCATTTCCCATCGTCCGGTCAAAGTCCCAGATCGGCCCGAAAGCCAATTTTCCATTCCGTGGCTTGTGGAGGTAAGTGCTCAGCCTTAACCCATCCGGATCCTTGGTAAAGGTAGTCAGGAGGTGGTGATCGATCGTTTTGGGGACATCGAGCCAAGCCCGATAACCCACGTCCGGGTCACGAAAGTCTGGTCCGTAAAGAGCGGCCTCAAGGTCATCGAGGTATCCCCGAATGTAGGCCGCCTGCGCCGGAAGGATGTTCTGCTCCTTCGGATACACATAGGTGAACCAAGGCTGCGGACTGCCGTTGGGGGGATCGAAAGGATGACCCAAGGCGGAACGAAATCCCCGATCTCCGGGATCAAGCCGGTCGATGCTGAGGATGTAGCCCCCGGTCACCGCGCTGCCCGCAAGGTCCCACGGGTCAAGCGGCTCGACATCCACTCGATCGCCGTCACGCGAAATCCGCTCCTGCAAGACGTAGACCCCTTGATAATCGTCAGTGGTGACCTCGCCATCGGTGTTGAGATACACTTCCACAAAGCGCGACCTCGAGGCATAAGTTCCGATCCCATTGGACAAGCCATGAATAAAGGGAATGCGCAGAAGCGAGCGATCGAAACGATAAGGCGCGAAGAGGATCCACTCGTCGTGGTTGGACATGCCCAAAAGATTCACCCCGCGATCGTCCTCACTGTCGTCCTGCCAAAACTCAATCCGATAGTTCCCCTTGGGATCGTTCAAGGTGGAGGAACCACGTCGTTTGATACCCATGCGGTTCGACTTCGTGGGTAAATCGGACAGGGACGTTCTCCCAGTCAGCAGGTCCGGTTCAAAGAGCTTGAGAAAGGCCGGCTGGAGATCGACGTTGTTGGGCACCGCTCCCCCGGAAAAATTATCGATGACGATGATGGGCAAGTTCGAGGTCACCCTCCGGGCCGCTGTTTCCATGTGAAAATACCCCGCGGCCTTGATCTTACCCGGTGCCTTGCCCGGGGCGTAAACCCGCGCCCTCACCATCGATGAACGGTTGAGGACAACCGGGCCGGAAAAAACCGGCGAATTTTCATCGGGCAAACCGCCGTCGGTGGTGTATCGAATCACGCCCTCCGGCTCGGTGGTGGCGAGGCTGACCGCCAGCGAAGTCGTAAAAGTCTGGGGTGCAGTCACGAATTCCACGTCCCCCGCAAGTGGCCCCGGCGGAGTGTCATTGATCGCACCCGGAGTGGGACCAGTGAAATAATCGAAGGTCGCACCGGTCCAACCATACGACACATCCTCCTGCTGGAGGGGATACCCGGGAGCAAATTCCTGCAACACCGTGAACCCATCCCGTCCGCGGAGGGCGAGATAGTCACCCTCGCGCGCCAGACCAAAATTGATCCGCAGCTCCCCGGGAACCGGGGCCTTCCCGGAGGCAAAAACGATGAGATAGCCCTGGGCAGCGACGATCGTTCCCTCCGGAAGGACCTCGGGAGCAGCGAAGGGATCATCCACCAGACCATAACCGCCAAAGTCGACCGCGAAGGGATTCGGATTATAAAGCTCGATCCAATCGGAAGGGTCTCCATCGAGATCCAACAAGGCCCCATCGCGACTCTGCGAAGCGGAAAATTCGTTGATGAAGGGAGGGCTCACCGATTCCACCACATGCACCGTGATCGTTTCCGAAACGCTCCCAAAGGAATTACTCGCGGTGAGAAGGTAGTCCATGCTGTTGGCGGGCGACACCACCATCCGCCCCGAGTTGGCCACCGACGAGCCATCCAGAGTGACCGACTGAGCCCCCGCGACCTCCCAAGACAAGGTCACCGCCTGACCAAGCGAAATCCCCACTGCCTCGCTCGAAGTCATCCCGCGCGCGTCAGTGGCATTGAAAACAATCTGCGGAGTGTCCGGAAATTGATTCAACCCCAAGACCGGCAAAAAGGCCCGGCGACTTCTTGTGACGACCTGATCAACATCGCTCCGGTCATCCATCAAGACCCAGTTCACCCCGTCGATGCTCCCTTCAAGGGTCCAGCGGATGGGGTCGCGCTCGATGGCGTCGTTTGCGGTCGCCCAACGGTAGGAGTCAACACTGACGGTGGTCGGGTAACTCAAAATGGCCGACCCCCGGTTGAAGTCCAACCACTTGGTCGAGGTGTTGTTGTCCCCCAAGTTGGCCGGCTCCTCCCCACCGGGATTGTTCCCGCCCGGGTTTGAGACCACCGCCCCGGTGAGTTGAACTCCATCCCGATAGAGGTGGAGCTCCGACATCTGAACGCTGTTGGCCGTCGCTCCATTGCGAAGCTTGATCGGGGTAAAGCGAAAATAGCGAAACGAAGCCACTCCGCCCCAACTCAGGCTCCCCACCAAAAAAGGCAGCAGCAGACCGAGGAAAATCCGGTGAGCCATCCCTAATTCCCGGAATCAGCCACAATCCGGTAAAAGACCTTGCCCCCGGTCGGCGGCTGGAAGGAGAAAACTCCGTCGTTCTCCACCTGAAGCCCAGTGGCAACCAAATTTCCCCAGTCGATGAGGTCGACCGACGACTCAAGCTGGTAAAGCCCACCGGAAGGAGCATCCCAGGTGATCGTGGCCTCATTGCCCTGCTGGTCCAGCGAGATCGCGCTGATGACAATCCTTCCCGCTGTCTCGGCCCCGAAGAGCTGGAACTCCGAATACTGGGTCGAATTTTCCAAAGAACCCCGAACCTCGGTGACGAGAAACTTATAGGAAGTGTAACTCGCGGCATTTTCAAAAAAGACCTGAGGCGCGGCGGCGAATCGCTCGATTGGGGGCTCGAGCCGACCCTCCGCGATGAGGGTCCAGGGCTCGTCCTGACCGGTCCCATTGCTTTCGGTGACAATCTCGGCATTGGTCCCGAAGAGCTTCCATCCAACCGGATCGCGGCCCTCAAAATCATTTGCGGTGCTGAGAATGAAAGATCCAGCCACACTCGGGCCAATCGAAGGAGAAACGATGAAGCCACTGTTTTCCCGACCAAAATTGAGATATTTGGTCGAGGTCAGACCGTCGAAAAGATAATCAGGACCCTCAGCGAGCGGGAAACTGCTCTCGGGGGTCGATTCGTGAATCGCCAACGCCGAGTCGGCAGGCCCGAAAATCGCTTGGCCCTGACCGTTGGATTCATCCCATGCCTGCAACTCGGCGATCTGCATCGAGTTGTGACCGGGCCCTTTCATTGTCGGAAAGACAAACTTGTAAGAAGAAAAGGACTCGTTGTTGGTGACGTCGACCGGTGTCATCGCCATGAAGCGATCGATGGAAAGAGCGAGGGGAAGTTCTGCCAACCGAGTCCAAGATTCCCCCGCCCCGGCAGAATTGTCGATCGAAACGATCGTCTCATTGGTGCCGTAGATAATCACACTGGCCGGGTCGCGCTCCGGGGCATCATTGGCAGTGGTAATAGCAAAGCTCCGCAAGACACTTGGCCCAAAAGCCGGCGTAATGATGATCCCGCTGTTTTCCCGACCGAAATTGAGATACTTGGTAGCCGTGCTGCCATCGATCGCGAGGTTGGGACTCTCACCTCCAGGGTAGCTACTATTACTGGCCGTGTCCTCATCAAATGCGATCACAGGATCCCCGGCGGCAATGATGGGGGTCTGCCCCGCGCTCCGAAAAACCCCAAGACCCATCAAGAAGAGCAAGGATAACCGTCGAGCCTGAGTACTAGCTTTCATAATCGCAGCGAAAAGCTAATTTGCAGGGAGCTAACGCATCAAGCCTAAAGTCCTCGAAGATTCTTGCGTGATACACCAGGCCGCCTGGGCAGGGAAAAATCACCTCTTTCCCTCCAGACATTTCAATCCATCATTCCGCCGTGACTCCTGATCTCCATCCCGCATTTCTGGCGACTCCAGTCTTCGCCAATCTCCATCCCGAACCAGGGGACCGCTCGTCGACAGCCGCAATCTTCTCGAGTGGTGAAGCTTCCCGCAGAAAAATGGAAAGGGGCGGATCAGCGGATCCACCCCTTTCGCACACACAATCGACAATGACAGCAGGTCAACAAACAAACCCGACGTTGTCAGGGCATCATGATGCAGGGAGCGTGCCAGCTTGGAATTGATTTAAAACCGGCTCGACATGAATTTCATTCCTGATTCTTTCTCCACTCTCCAGCCCCGACCCCTCTGATGAAAGCTCTGATCCTCTCCCTCGCTCTCAGCCCTGTCCTTCACGCGCAGGCTCCGGGGGTGGAAATCTTCGACCAGTCCCGCAAGGGCCTCCAGAGAGAAGAATCGGCAATCGCCGACCAAGCCAAAGCCTTGGCCTCCAACGAGAAGCTACTCACTCTCGACGCCGCCTTTTCCCTGATCGAAAATCCCACCCCCGTCAATCTCACTCTCCCAAAAGCACGGACCCGGGAGGCCCGCCCAGCCGAAATCGCCGAAATGGCTCGCCAAAGCGGATACCGCGTGGGCTGGGCCTACCTCTGCAACAACTGTGACCGCTGGCACGTCAACCTTGCCGGCGGATACGCCGTAACCGAAGACGGAGTCATCGCGACCTGCGCCCACGTCGTCCAAACCGACCGAAAAAAAATGCGCAGCGGTGGCCTCATCGCAGTCGACCACACCGGCAAGGTCCACCCGGTCACCTCGATCCTCGCCCTCGATCGTAAAATCGACGGAGCTCTTCTCAAAATCGACGCCCATACAAACGCTCTCCCCCTCAACGACCAAATTGCCCCGGGCGATGCCGCTTTTTGCCTCAGCCGCCCCCTCAAGCAGGGACGATATTTCACCCGAGGCATGGTCAACCGGTTCTTTTGGGACAGTGAGGACCGGAGTGACGACCTCAATTCCCTCAAAGCCCTTGGCGCCCTGAAGCTGAACGTGAGCACTCGCTGGGCCCCCGGTTCGAGTGGCTCGGCCGTGCTCGACCACTGCGGCAACGCCATCGGCCATGTCGCCACCATCAGCACCATGGGTAACCAAGGCAACCGGCAAGACAACGACAAGAGCGGGCGCACTCTCATCACCCTCCACACCGCCACCCCGGCCAGAGCTATGATCGCCCTCGCCTCGCTCAAACCGCAGCAGGATTAGCCACTTTCATGCCCGCTCCCCTCGTCATCACCCAAGGCGATCCCGCCGGAGTCGGGCCAGAGCTCGCCCTGAAACTCCTCGCTGATCAGCCCTGCGAAGACCTCCGCGTGATCGGCTGCCAGAATCACCTGGCCCTCCTCGCCCGCCGACTCGACCTCCCCTTTTCGCCCGAGAACATCATCGACCTTCCCCTCCAAACCGAGATCAAAATGGGACAACTCTCAGCCCCCGCCGGGGACCATTCCTTCGCCTGCCTCGAGGCCGCCGTCGAGGGAGCCCTGCGTGGGGATTTCCGGGCCGTCGTGACGAATCCCATCCACAAGGAGGCGTGGCACCTCGCCGGGAAACCCTACCCCGCCCATACCGAATACCTCGCCGCCAAAACGAACTCGCCGCGCCACGCCATGATGCTGACCTCGGCCGAGATCACTTGCTCGCTCGTCACCACCCACGTTCCCCTCCGCGAGGTCTCGGACCTCCTCACCGAGGACCGCCTGCTAGAAGTCATCACCCTGACCCACGAAGCCATGAGCGCGATCCACCGGCGCCCCGCCCGCCTCGCCCTCCCCGGCCTCAACCCGCATGCCGGAGAAGCGGGACTCTTCGGGCGCGAGGAAATCGAACTCCTCATCCCCGTGCTCGAAAAAGCCCGCAACCAAGGCATCGAGATCCGCGGCCCGCTTCCCCCCGACACCGCCTTCCTCCCAGCCTTGCGATCGCAAATCGATGCCTACGTCTGCCTCTATCACGACCAAGGCCTGATTCCCCTGAAAACCCTCGCCTTCGACCTCGGCGTGAATGTCACCCTCGGCCTCCCCATCATCCGCACCTCGGTCGATCACGGCACCGCCTTTGATCTCGCCGGGCAAGGCGTGGCCAGCGTGACTTCCCTCGTGGAAGCCACCCGCCTCGCCGATCGCATGGCCACCGCCAACTCAGCTTCCCTGCTGAAGTCATCCTCACGGTGACCTACCCCGAAAAGGTCTCCCGTCATTTTTAGGTCGCCATCAGCGAAATCGGCCGACCTGACCACCGGGTCCCTCACCGCAACCGGGAGCCAAACCAAAAATCCCCGCAGGGATCGGAAAAAACTGAAACGCAAACAATAATAAACACCGCGTCATCACGTCGGGTCAATTTGACCCACCCCGCGTCAGCTTGCTCCTCAACCCTAAGCCGAAAGCAACCCCTGCAACCCTGGAACCCTCGAAAAATCAAGGGTTCCACCCCCTACCTCCACTTGGCCCGATTCCTGCCATAGAAAAAAGACGTTAACTAAAAAACCAAATGACAAACATGAACCTGACTCACTATCAACCCAACCGCCTCTTCGGAAATCTCGACGAGTTGCTGAATCAAACTCTCCGCAGTTTTGGCCCCTTGGCCGCCGCCCGCGCCTTCGAAGCCTACCGCTACGAAGACAAGGACTCCTACCGTCTCCGGATCGACCTCCCGGGCTTCACCCGCGAAGAGGTGACCCTCACTCATGAGAAGAACAGCCTCACCCTGACCGCCAAGAGCGAACGGGAGGACGCCTTCCACGCGGACTTCCAGCGCACCTTCACCCTGCCCGACGACGTCGATCCTGAAGGCATCACCGCCAAACTCGAAAATGGGGTTCTCGACCTCACCTTCGCCAAGGTGACCAATGACAATACCGGAGTGCGGACGATCGAACTCGCCTGATCCAACCCCAAACCTAAATCCCCAAAAGAACCAAAAAGATGAACCAGCAAATCACCGCTGAACGTCCTCGCTTCAAAACCCGGACCCACGATCAGGGCTTCGATCTCGCCATCGCCCTTCCCGGCGTGCCGCGAGATCAGGTCGCCGTCACGGTCGAAAAGCGCATCCTCACCGTGACAGGCGAGCGCGCCGGACTGGAGGGAGATTTTAAACACCGCGACGCCGAGTCCGTCCGATACGAGCTGAAGCTGAACCTGCACGAGGACCTCGATGCCGAGGACATCAGGGCCACCCACCGCGATGGGGTGATTGTGCTCACTCTCCAGAAACGAAGCGAACTCGCTCCGCGCAAGATCGACATCCTCGCCAACTGACCAAGGCCGCGAAAAGCACCCCACGCCTCCGCAAACGCGGAGGCGTTTTATTGTTCCCGGGACGGGCTGTCTCCAGACTGGCCCCCTCGGAGCCAATGACGACCGGAAGAGCACTACTCCATCTCCTCCCACGCTTGCCTCCCCCCATCGGTCCTCCTACCCTGCGATCGATGCCCACCATTCTGATCGTCGAGGACGAACCCGCCATCGCGGACACCCTGATCTATGCGCTGGAGACCGAGAATTTCCAAGTCACCCACGTGACCACCGCACAGGCTGGCCTCGACCATTTCAGCCGACACTCGCCAGACTTCGCGGTCCTCGACATCGGCCTGCCGGACTTCACCGGATTCGACCTCTGCCGCAAAATCCGAAGCATCTCCCGAGTGCCCATCCTCTTTCTTACGGCGCGCGATTCCGAAATCGACCAGGTCCTCGGTCTCGAACTGGGAGCCGATGACTATGTCACCAAGCCCTTCTCCCCTCGCACCGTGGTCGCACGCATCCGCGCGGTTCTTCGCCGGGGCCAATCCCCCTCCCAAAACGATTCGTCTCTCCTGAGCCACCAACCCGACACCATGACCGTGACCTGCTGCGGGAATCCCCTCGAACTCACCGCGCACGAATACAAACTCCTCGCCATCCTTCTCGGTCAGCCCGGCCGCGTCTTCACCCGCGAACAACTCCTCGAGCAAGCCTGGGACGATCCCGGGTCCGCGATGGACCGCACCATCGACGCCCACATCAAGTCCCTCCGTGCCAAGATCCGACGCCACTCCGAAGACGCCGCCAACACCATCCAGACCCGACGCGGCCTCGGCTACACCCTCGTCCTCTGACCCCCTCTCTCACCGCTCATCCTTCGTGCTCAAATCTCAAAGTTCAAATGCGTCTCACCCGGGTCACCCTCTTCTTCATCACCCTGATCATCGGCCTGGGATTCTACCGCCTCATTGATTTCCTCCTCAAGGACCTCGAGGCGCAAACCCTGCAGGCCACCGAGGAAACGATGATCGACACCGCGAACCTGCTCGCCAACTTGGTTGAGAACGAGCAGGACCTCGACAAGGTCTTCGAGGGAATCGCGCTGCGCAAACTCGACGCCAAAATCTTCGCCGTCCTCAAAAAAGAGGTCGGTATTCAGGCCTACCTCACCAATGAGAAGGGCATCGTGATCTACGATAGCGGCCATCCCGAGAATGTCGGCCGGGATTTCAGCAGCTGGTCCGATGTCTTCAAGTCTCTGCGAGGCCGCTACGGGGCTCGCTCGTCGCGCACCGATGAGGCCGATGCCACTTCCTCGATCATGTATGTTGGCGCGCCCGTGCGCCGAGACGGTAAGATTGTGGGTACCCTCAGCGTCTACAAGGCCCAAAAGGATGTCCTACCGTTTGTCAGCGAAAGACGCAAAACCATCATCTGGGCCACCAGCTACATCGGCCTCGGTATCCTCGCCCTCATCATCGCGGTCTTCATCTGGCTCTTCCGGCCCGTCGGAAAACTGACCGACTACGCGCGGGCCATCACCCGGGGTGAACGACGCCCCCGGCCAGAGGTCGGTATCGGCCGGGAAGTCAACACCCTCGCCAAAGCTCTCCACGACATGCGCGAGGCCCTCGAGGGACGCCAATATGCCGAACGCTACATCCAAACCCTGACCCACGAACTCAAGTCCCCGCTCGCTGCCATCCATGGAGCCGCCGAACTCCTCAACGAGGAAATGCCCCAATCCGAACGGGCCCGCTTTGTCGAGAATATCCGTTCCCAAACCGCCCGTTGCGAACTGCTCATTCGCCAACTTCTCGAGCTCTCCGCCCTGGAAGCACAAGACCGCCTCCAAGAGGTCCATTCCTTCGACCTCGCCACCACGATTCGCGATTGCCTCGACGAAGTCACTCCGCGCGCTCTAACCTCCAAAATCACGCTCGTCGCCGAGCTGCCACCAGATCTCCCCTTCGTCGGTAACGAACCACTCATCGCTTCCGCCCTTCGTCACCTCCTCGAGAACGCCATCGGTTTTTCTCCTCCGAAGGGAACAGTCACCGTGGCAGCCTCAGTCGACGAAAACTCCATGACCCTGAGCGTCAGCGACGAGGGCCCGGGCATTCCCGACTTCGCCGCCGCGCGCGCTTTTGAACGATTCTACTCCTACCGCGCAGGCCACGACCACAAAGGCAACGGTCTCGGACTGCCCTTCGTAAAGGAGGTTGCCGAACTCCATGGGGGCACCGCAACGATCGCCGCCCTGTCGCCAAACGGCACGAAAGCCACCCTGACCCTCCACCGTTCCGGGTCCTGACCATTCCCCTCTCTTCACCCTCCGCTTTTTCATCCTTTCGTCATCAAAGCTTCACGAAACGAGAACAAGGTCACCTCCGGATGAAACGTGAACTTTCAGCCCTCCTCCGCGGCACCCCAAAGGAGCTCCGGACCTGGATCGACCGGCCAGACCGACGCCGCCTCTGGCTCTGCCTCGCGGTCATCAGCGGAGCATTCGGGATCTACGGCTTTACCATCGGATTCTGGCGCGCCCCCCTGATGGGCCTTTTTGTGGCCGTCAAAATGCCCACCCTGATCTTCCTCACTCTCGCCGGCAACGGCCTCCTCAATGGGATGCTCGGCCTCCTGCTCGGCAGCGGCCTCGGCTTCCGGCAGTCCCTCATGGCGCAGTTGATGAGCTTCACCATCGCCGCCCTTATTCTCGGGGCTCTCTCACCAGTGACCTTTTTCATGGCCCTCAATGCCCCGGCCGCAAACGCCGACCACGCTGCCACCGCCCACTCCCACTTTCTCGTGACCCACACCGTCCTCATTGCGATGGCCGGCCTCTTTGCCAACCTCCACCTGGCCCGCCTTCTCCTAGCGGTGACCCAGCCCGGCTCCCGCACCGCCGCTCCCACCCTCTTCGCTTGGCTCGCCGGCAACGCCTTCCTCGGAGCACAGCTCTCCTGGATCTTGCGCCCCTTCTTCGGCACTCCCTCTATCGAAATCGCCTTTCTCCGCCCCCATCCCTTCGATGGCACTTTCTACGAAACGGTCTGGCGTTCACTCCAAAAAATCACCAACGGGAATGCCCTCGCCGTCGTCCTTCTCCTCTTCCTCACCATCGTCCTCCTCCTGCTGCCAGTCATGCGCAAGCTGAGTTCGCCCCGCTCCCACCATCCCACATCGACCTGACAATCGACCACCACGAATTGTCAACGGGCCGACACCGCCGCTCAAAATGCCTGCTTTCACGATCCGCCCCGGTCGGCGTCCCGGTTTTAAGGGTTGAATCCCCTAGGACTTACGCTCTCATTCCCCAGCCCACCTGGGGCTGTTTCCATTCCCGACCCCGAGTCATGTCCCCGCCTTTTGATCTTTCCCGCGCCCTCTTGGTTGCCCAAGTCGGCTTGGCCCTGAGCATCACTGCCCAAGAAACAACCGCCCCCTCCGTTCCGACCACCGATCTGGTGGAAAAATGGCTCGAAACGGAACGCCTCCTCTCCCGCGAAGCACAAGACTGGCAAGCCGAAAAAGAACACACCAATCAGTTGCTGGAAATCTATCGCAAGGAACTCGCCCTGCTCGACGAGGAACTCGCCCGAGCCGGCAAAAACGCGGGCCTCGTCGACGAGGAGGCCGAATCCCTCAAGGCCAAAATCGCGGCTTCGGAAGCGGCCCGCCGGGAGGCCATCACGTTCCTGACCAAAATCAAACCCCGCGTGGTCGCCCTCATCGGCAAATTCCCACCTCCCCTCAAAGACACCATCGAGGAGGAAATGATCAGCCTCAAAAGCGACGTCACCAACGACAACGCCGCAGAGATCCTCCGTTCGATCATCAAGACCCTCCAGGAAGCCGCCCGCTTCAACCGTACCTTCACCTTTGTTGAAGAGGAGATCACCCTCGACGGCGAAAGCTACTCCGCCCGCCTCATGTATTTCGGCCTGAGCCGAGCCTACTTCCTCGCAGGACAAAAGGCTGGCCTAGCCACCCCGGGCGAAGCCGCTTGGCAGTTCGAAGAACGCAACGAACTGGCCGCCGAGCTCACGCGGGCCTTCGCCATTCATTCGAAGGAAAGTCCCTCCGGCTTCTTCACCGTCCCTCTCAAAAAGTAGATCATGACCCGTCTCCTCCAGGGCCTTGTGAGCCTTCTCTGCTTGGTCTCCACCCTCGCTGCCCAAGACGCGGTCCGGGAACAGGTCCTCACCGACCTCCAGAGCGCGCAAGAGCGCCTCCTCGCACAACGGGCTGACCAAGCCGAGGAACGACGCACTCTCTCCGCCGAAATCACCGCACTCCAACAAACCCTGGTCACCAAACGTCGCCAAGCCAACCTCAGCCGCCGCACGGTGGCCGACCAAGAAACCTTCCTCAAAAACCTTCGCGATAAGGAATACGCCTCGACCGCCGCTGCCGAAACCTTCCGCGAAGGACTACGCGCCTACGGCATCCAGCTCGAAACCCGGCTCTTCCCCGGCGAACCCCGAGATCAACGTTTCGAGCCCGTCTATCGCAAGGATGATAACCTCGTCACCAATGTGAAAGAACGCCTCGCCATTCTTGAGCTGGGCTTGGACAGAATTGAAAGCGCCCTCGGTGGAACAACCCACCCAGGCGAAGCCACCACTCCCGATTCCCGAATCATCGAAGGCACCATCCTCTCTTTCGGTCCCGCGCTCTGGTTTCAGTCCCAAGATCAGGCCACGGCCGGCAGCTACCTCCCCGCCCGCAGCGGGCAAACCGCCGAACTCGATCCCTCTCAAGCCGAGGTGGCCCGCGCCCTCTTCAACGGCAACGAAGTGCAGGCCCCGATCGATATCACCGGCGGCAAGGCCCGCGCCCTCGCCGAAATCAAGTCCAACCCGCTCGAACTGATCAAGAAGGGCGGAGCCTGGGTCTACCCCATCCTCCTCCTCGCCCTCATCGCTCTCGGATGCGCCATCCTCAAACTCGCTGAACTCCGGCGCATCCGTGACCCGAACGATGATACCATGACGAGCCTGGCCCAACAGTTTCTCGGCGGCGACCCCACCGGCTCCCAGTCCGCCATCGCTTCGCTCCCTCATCCGGTCGCCCAAGTCCTCCCACAAACGATGCAGGTCCTCGACAGCGGGAGCTTTGAGCTGGCGGAGGAAATCCTTTACGAACGCCTCATTCCGGTCCGGGAACAGCTTCGACGCTGGCTACCCTTCATCGCCGTCACCGCCGCTGTGGCCCCTCTCCTTGGGCTCCTCGGGACAGTCTCGGGCCTGATCAAAACTTTCTCGGTCATCGCCGTCGAAGGCACCGGCGAAGCCCAGTCAATTTCCGGCGGGATTTCTGAAGCCCTCATCACCACTCTCTTCGGCCTCTCGGTCGCCATCCCCGCCTTCATGGCGCACGCCCTCCTCTCGCGCCGCGCCAAGGGCATTGAGCAAAAAAGCGAACGACTGGCCCTCGTCTTCCTCAACGAAGTGCGCAAACACCACTCTTCCTGATCCCCCCGTGATCTCCTTCCTCGAAGAAATCAAAATCCTCATCGACCAAGGCGGCCCCGTTCTCTGGTTCATGATGATCCTTTGCGTCTTCCTCTACACCATCCTCGCCTCAACCTGGTGGGGACTCCTCTCCCTCAATCACAAAATCCGACACTTCGAACACTCCCTAAACCGCATTCCCAACGCCACCCTCCTGCGCGATGAAATCGAACTCTTCGAACTCGACCAACTGGCCTGGGTCCGGCGTCGCCTCCCGGTCCTCTCAGTCCTCATCGCTCTCGCCCCACTCTGCGGCCTCCTCGGCACGGTGGCCGGCATGCTCAACACCTTCGCCGGAATGGGCAGCCAGAGCACCATCAACCCGCTCGACAGCATTTCCTCGGGCATCTCCCAAGCCCTGATCACCACCCAGGCCGGCCTCCTCATGGCCATCCCCGCCGCTTTTCTCTTTGCCCTCCTGAAGAGCCGCTTCGAGGCCGCTTGCGGCTCACTCGACCAATGCGCCACCCGCCGACTGGCCTTCGTGGCTCTCAACCCACACTCATGAAAGCGCGACGACGACACTACGATCTCGAAAACGAGGAGACCTCCATCGACATCTCCCCGCTCATCGACATTGTCTTCATCCTCGTCATCTTCTTCATTGTCACCACCGTTTTCAACAAAGAGGTCGGCGTCGATATCAACCGCCCCCCAAAAGTCGCCACCAGTCAGTCCCTCGACCGCAGCTCGGTGATGATCGCCCTGACCGAAGACGGACAGGTCTACCACGGCGGACGCAACATCGGGCTCGAAGGCATTGAAAGCGTCATTCTCGGGGTTCAAGACGGCGGCGAGCCCGTGCCCGTGATCCTCATCTGCGATGCCACCGCCCAGGCCGAAGGCATCACTCGGGTCGTCGATGCCGCCACCGCCGCCGGAGCCAGTTCCGTTTCCATCGCCACCCAGCAGTAAATTCCTTCTCTGCCCATGATCATCCGCTCCCTGCTGATTGGACTCGCTTCCACCGGTCTTTTGGTGGCCCTGCTCGTCCTGTCACGCATCCTCGGAGCACCCGCCCCACAAACCATCGAGCTTGTCGAAATCGAAACAGTGGTCCTCGAGGAACCCCCACCCCCGCCCAACCTCAGCGAGCCGGAAGATCCCGAAGACCC
>JALQTQ010000140.1 GCA_023263995.1 Akkermansiaceae bacterium
AATTTAACTCAAATTGCAGCAGGTGGACAACTACGCTGACAGCTAGTGACCCCGCCTTTGGACGGGTGGGAAGGTTGAGATTTACGACCCCGAGGGGAGGCCATTCAAGACCATCGAGGTTGAGGTATACCAGGCAGCCGATGACGGATTTGTCCTTCCTTCCGTCTGATTCGGGCAGGATTCGGGCAGTCACGAGACATTTCCCGTTACAGTAAAGGGTCACGATTTTTCGTAACCCCCTTGTCGGAAAGATGGTGGGCAGGGCTGGATTCGAACCAGCGTACACTTACGTGAGCAGATTTACAGTCTGCCGCCTTTAACCACTCGGCCACCTACCCTTATCGGTTTGATCGTGGGTCATGGTCTATTCGGACCACCGACAGGCGCGAGATAAAAGGCCGGTTTGATTCACGCAAGCAGAAAAAGGGAGGAAGATCATCAAATTCACGAATTCCAGCACCGAGCTAAACAATGCTCCCCCCCGCTCACCTCCGCGATAGCCCGACTTCATGAAGATCTTGGGGCGCAGGAACCAGGCGAGGTCCCGTCGGACCTAACCCCATCCCGGCTCTTCATCGAGGTGCCCTGACTCAAATAATCTACCTCTCCGTGCCCTTCGATGATCCCGGCCTCCGACTTTGTGAAATATTTCACAAAGTCACTTTACGGACGGGAAGTCCACTTGCATAGTCGGCCCGGCTGGATCTCCGGGCGATTCGGCACACCCTCAACGCAACTGCGCCAGAAAGACCATGAGCGAAGACGCCACTGCAACGGCCGAACTGAAACTTCCCAAAGACGTCGCCGCCGAGAAAGGCATGGTCAACGTGCAGATTGATGGCAAGTGGATCCAAGTGCCCAGAGGGACCCGGATGATCGAGGCGGCCAAGATGGCTCAGAAGGAGATTCCCCACTATTGCTACCACCCCAAGCTTTCCTCGCCTGGCAACTGCCGGATGTGCCTGGTGCAAATGGGCATGCCCCCCCGCCCCGCCCCGGGCGAGGACCCGAAATACGGTGAGGACGGCTATCAGGAGATCGGCTGGATGCCCCGCCCGGTCATTGCCTGCGCCAACACGGTCGCGGAAAACATGGGTATCCGCACCACCGGTGAACTCGTGGAAAAGACTCGCGAAGGAGTGATGGAATTCCTCCTCATCAACCACCCGCTCGACTGCCCGATCTGCGACCAGGCCGGCGAGTGCAAGCTCCAAGAATTTTCGGTCGAACACGGGCGCGGCCAGTCCCGCTTCAAGGAGGACAAGATCAAGAAGCCCAAGAATGTCGACATCGGGAAAAACATCCGACTCGACGACGAACGGTGCATTATGTGCAGCCGCTGTATCCGCTTCATGGACGAAGTCGCGGAGGAGCCCGTGCTGGGATTCTCGCAGCGTGGAACGCACACCTCGGTCACCGTCCACCCGGGATACCGCCTCGACAACAACTACTCGCTCAACACTGCGGACATCTGCCCGGTGGGTGCCCTGACCTCGAACGACTTCCGCTTCCAGATGCGGGTCTGGTTCCTCAAGGAGACCAAGAGCATCGATCTGAACTGCGGCACCGGCTGCAACACCGTGATCTGGACCCGTGGCAACGAAATTTTCCGGGTGACCCCGCGCCAAAACGACGAGGTGAACTCGGCTTGGATGCCCGACAGCCACCGCCTGGCCTTCCATCAGCTGCAAACCGACGACCGGCTCACTGCCCCCCTCGTTCTGAAGGACGGAAAGCACGTCGAAACCTCCTGGCTCGAGGCCACCGCCAAGGCCGCCGAGGTCCTCGCGATGCGCCAGCCCAACGAGGTTGCCGTGATCGCCTCGGGACGCCTCAGCAACGAGGAACTCTACCTCGCACGCAAGATCGCGGGAGCCCTCAAGACCGAGCTCCTTTCCCTCGTGCCCCGGGTGGGCGAGTCCGACGGCAAGTTGATCTCGGCCGACCGCAACCCCAACACCACGGGGGCCTCCCTGATCTGGGAAAGCGACGATCCGGGAGCGAAGCTCGATGCGATCCGCGAGGGGGTGGCCGCCGGGAAGATCAAGGCGCTCCTGTGCCTCGGCGAGGACCTTCTCGAGGAAGCCGGCTTCAAGCCTACCCACCTCAAGAAACTTGACCATCTCGTCGTCACCCACACCCACGCCAACCCGACCGCAGCCCACGCGGCGGTGGTCCTTCCGGGCGTTGGCTTTGCGGAAAAGCGGGCTACTTACGTCAATGTCACTGGCCGCCTGCAGCGGACCAACCAAGCCGTCATTGCTCCGGGTGGGGTGCGCGACGACTGGGAGAGCTTGGCCTGCCTGCTCGCCAAACTCGACCCCGATTACGAAGTTCCGGCCTCGATGGACGGGGTAATCGGAGCGCTCGGCGGTGAGATCGAGGCCTTCCAGGGTCAGAGCTTTGGCAAGATTGGCGACCTCGGGGTGCAAATCACGGACACCGGAGTGACCATCCCTCTTCTCGAACAAGAACGGGCCCGGATTGCTTCTGGCCAAATCGTCGGATAACCCATTTCCCCTCCTTTTTCCTCCATGGACCTGGACCTTCCTTTCCTCATCGCCTCACTCATCAAGATCGGCGTTTTTATCGGGATCACGATGACTTTTGTGAGCGTCTGTGTGATCTTCGAACGCCGCTTCTCGGCCATCATCCAAGACCGGGTGGGACCCAACCGGACGATGATCCCGCTCTCCATCCTGGGCTTCAAAAAGGATCTCGCCCTTCCCATCGGCGGCCTGACCCAGCCGGTGGCGGACGGCCTCAAGTTCATCCTCAAGGAGGACTTCACCCCGTCCTACGTCCGCAAGTTCTTTTTCTGGCTGGCCCCGGCCCTCGTGGTGGTCCCGGCTCTCCTCACGATGGCGGTCATTCCCTTCGGCAGCCCGATGGAGATCGGAAGTGAATACATTCCGCTGGCGGTGGCCGACCTCAATGTTGGTCCGCTCTTCATCTTTGCCATCGCGTCCCTCGCGGTTTACGGCATCACCCTGGCTGGCTGGGCTTCCAACTCCAAGTATCCCTTCTTCGGCGGGGTCCGCTCCTGCGCCCAGATGATTTCCTACGAAATCGCCCTCGGGCTCTCGATCATTCCCGTCCTGATGTTCTTCGGCGGTCTCAACCTCGGCCAGATCGTGGATGATCAAGTGGCGAACGGTTGGCTCCTTCTTCCCCTCTGGAACGAAGGCGGCCTCATCGTCACTCCCGGTTACTGGGCCGATCCGGGCGAGGCCATTCAGCGCCTCCTTCTCCTTGTTCCCATTGTCATTTCCTTCGTCATCTTCACCACCTCGATCTTCGCCGAGACCAACCGCATGCCTTTTGACCTTCCCGAGTGTGAGACCGAGCTCGTCGGGGGTTACCACACCGAGTATTCGTCGATGAAATTCGCCCTCTTTTTCATGGGCGAGTATGCCGCCATGGTGGTGGGCTCGGCCCTCATCGTGACCCTCTTCCTCGGGGGATGGTCCATCGGGTTCGGCATCGACCAGCTCCTGCCCACTGGGGCGTGGTGGGTGAGCCTGCTTCACCTCGGGGTCTTCCTCGGCAAGGTGACTTTCTTCATTCTCTTCTTCATCCTGGTGCGCTGGACTGTTCCCCGCTTCCGCTACGACCAACTGATGAACCTGGGCTGGATCGTCTTTTTCGAAGCCGCCCTGATCAACGTCTTCCTTGCCGCCCTCGTGATGGCTTATCCTTCTCTCGGTCTCATCGGGGTCTTGGTCGGGTTCGCCCTTCTTCTCACGGTCACCATTCTCCTCATCAAAATTGCCAAAGGAGCCACCGGAAAGCCCTCGGTGACCGCCGTCTAAGCCCTCCCTCTCACCACTTTCCTTCGATAATCATGGCCATAGTCAAAGTTGAACGTCCCAAGCTCTCCGCCGGAGAGAAGATCTACTTCGGTGCCATTCTCAAGGGAATGGTCATCACCCTGCGCCATGCCTTCCGCTCGCTGGCGGGCAAGTCGACCGGGGCCGAAACCCTGAAATCCTCGGGCATCGGGGTGACGATGCAATACCCGGAACAGAAGTGGGACGACCAGATGCCGGAATACTACCGGGGAGCCCCGGCCTTGGTGACCGACGAACAAGACCGCGAGCGCTGCGTCTCGTGCCAGCTTTGCGAATTCATCTGCCCGCCCAAGGCCATCAAGATCACCCCGGGCGAGATCCCATCGGATGACGAATGGGCCAAGGTGGAGAAGCGTCCCAAGGAATTTGAGATCGACATGATCCGCTGCATTTACTGCGGGATGTGCGAGGAAGTCTGCCCCGAGCAGGCCATCTACCTCCGCCCCGATTACGCCATCACCGGCACCAACCGGAGCGAAATGGTGCACGATAAGAAACGTCTTTACGAAATCGGCGGTAAGCGCGTCGGCCTCGTGAACAAATGGAATGAGCTGAAATAACCCCATGGATCCTCTTGCCTTTTACTTTCTCTCCTTCCTCGCGGTCACCGGGGGTGTTCTTCTGGTGGCTTTTCGCAACCCGGTGTCCAGCGCCCTCGCGATGGTTCTCTCCTTCGTGGGGCTCGCCGGACTCTTTGTCGGACTCAACGCCTTCTTTGTCGGGGTGGTGCAGATCCTGGTCTACGCCGGGGCCATCATGGTGCTCTTCATTTTCATCATCATGCTCCTCGACCTGAACAACGAGCGGTCCATCCGCTTTCGTTCCTCCACCGTGCTGGCGGGGCTGGTCGTTCCCCTTCTTCTGATCGCCCAGGTGCTGGGAGTGATTCAGGGGGGAGTCGAGGGCGAAGAGGCCCAATTTGGAGAAATCACTGCGGAGACGATGGCCGACTCAGCCGCGGCCTTTCCCGAGGACTCGGCCATTCACAAGAGCCTGACCCACGAAAAGGCCCCGAAACTGCCCGATACCAACCTCATCGGACACACCATTTTCACCCGCTACAACTTCCCGCTTCAGGTGATGGGAGCTCTCCTGCTCGTCGCCACGGTGGGGGTGGTGGTTCTCTCGAAACGGTCCCTCGCAAAAGCTCCCGCTGACTCCTGATCCCTCCCCGACCATGGCTTCCCTCAACGATTTCCTTTTTGTTTCCGGCCTTCTTTTCGCCATCGGACTCGCCGGGGTGATCATCCGACGCAACATCATCGTGATCTTCATGTGCCTCGAGCTCATGCTCGCGGCGGCCAGCCTGACTCTGGTGGCCTTTTCGCGATTTCACCTGACGAATGGGCTGCCCGACTACAACGGACAGGTCTTCGTGTTTTTCATCATCACAGTGGCGGCCGCCGAAGTGGCGGTGGGCCTTGCCATCATCGTGGCCCTCTACCGGGCCCGCCAAACCATCAACGTCGAAGACCTCACTTCGATGCGCGGCTAACTTCTCCTCCTTTTCATCCATGGAATCATTCGCCTGGCTCATTCTCGGACTTCCCCTGGTCACTGCGGTCACGATCCACCTTGGCCTGAAGCGAAAGCAATCGCTCTCGGCCCTCGTTTCGACCTGCTCGGCCTTTGTGACTCTCGTTCTAACGATTGTTGTGTTGGGACAAGGTCACGACCTTTCGACCCACTTCACCTGGGCCGGGATCCCGGGATTCGGAGAAATTAAAATCGGCCTCGAATTTGACCGCCTCGCTCGGGGCATGATGCTGGTGGTCACCGGGGTAGGCTTCCTGGTACACCTTTTCTCGCTGGCCTACATGAAGGACGATCAAGCGCTTGCCCGCTACTTCTGCGGCCTCTCGCTCTTCATGTTCTCGATGACCGGCATCGTGCTCGCTGACAACTTTCTCATGATGTTCATGTTCTGGGAGCTCGTCGGTCTCAGCTCCTACCTCCTTATCGGGCACTGGTATCAGAAGGACTCGGCAGCCGACGCCTCCAAGAAGGCCTTCCTCACCAACCGTATCGGGGACTTCGGCTTCATGATCGGGATTCTCATGCTCTGGGGCATGACCGGGACCTTCACCTTTGAGGGGCTGGAGACCTTCTTCGGCTCGGGTGCGGATCCCAAGATCCTTGTTCCGTCTGTTACTGTCCTTTCGGTCTCCATCCTCCTCATCTTCATGGGCGCGATGGGCAAGTCGGCCCAAGCTCCGCTCCATGTCTGGCTGCCCGACGCCATGGAGGGCCCAACCCCCGTTTCGGCGCTCATCCATGCCGCCACCATGGTCGCGGCCGGGGTCTACATGATGGCCCGTTTCTTCGGAGCAATGGGAATGGAGACCCTCGACGCCCTCTGGGGCCTGGAAACGATTGCCTGGATCGGGGGCATCACCTCCCTGCTCGCCGCCCTCATGGCCACCCAGCAGGATGACATCAAGAAAATCCTCGCCTACTCCACCCTCTCTCAACTCGGCTACATGGTGATGGCGGTGGGTCTCCTCAGCCCGGATGCGGGAATGTTCCACCTCTTCACCCATGCTTGGTTCAAGGCTCTTCTCTTCCTTGGTTCCGGTGCCGTGATCTTTGCCTGCCACCACGAGCAGGACATCTGGAAGATGGGTGGTTTGAAAAAGACGATGCCCATCACCTTCGCGACTTTCGGGATCGGCACCCTGGCGCTCTGTGGTTTCCCCTTCACCGCCGGCTTCTTTTCCAAGGAACAGATCCTTGAGACCGCTCTCCAAAAGAACACCGTTCTCTTCGGCATCGCGGCTCTGGTGGCCTTTCTGACCACCTTCTACATGTTCCGCCTTTTCTTCATCGCCTTCCTCGGCAAGGGCCGGAGCGACCATGCCGATCACGCCAAGGAAGTCGGCCCACTGATGTCGGCCCCTCTCCTCATCCTCTCGGTTCTCGCCATCCTTTCCGGCTACGGATTTATCGCTTCCGACCTCGCCCCGGCCTACACCGCAATGGAGTTCCATGTCGGCCCGGCCTTCATCGCTTCGATCTCCGCGGTGGTCCTCGGGATCCTCGTCGCCTACAAGCTCTACTTCAACGCCGAGGAGGACCCACTCGCCGCTAAACCCCTCTTTCAAGTCTTCCGCCACAAGTTCTACTTCGATGAAGCCTACGCCAACCTCGTCCGCTTCGGGCAGGACTCGGTGGCTGCTCTGGTCCACTTCTTCGACGAACTCTTCATCAACGGCCTGATCGTTGGCGGCTTTTCCCGTGCGGCCGACGGCATCGGTCGTCTCTTCGGTCGCCTGCAGTCGGGTAACCTCCAGGGCTACGCCGTCCTCTTCGGGCTGGGCGTCATTCTTGTCATTTACTTCACGGTCTTCTTTGTTTCATGAGCATCATCCTCATCCTCATCCCCCTTCTCGCCGCCCTCGCGATTACCGCCGGGGGCAAGGCCCGGACCATCGCGCTGGCCTCCTCCGGCCTTACCCTGATCTTGGGACTGGGAGCCCTCTTCTGCTGGGACCATCCGGTCTGGAATCTCAAGTTGTCGATCCTTTCCAAGCCCCACATCCACCTCGCGACCGGCTTTTACGATGGCATGAGCGTGGTGATGGTGGCCCTGAGCGTCATCGTTCTTTTCACTGCGGTGATGGCCGGCAAGTGCCCCGAGGGACGCGAGCGACTCTGGTATTCCTCCATCCTCCTCATCGGGGCGGGCGCCTTGGGAGCCTTCCTGTCGACCGACCTTTTCTTCTTCTACGCCTTCCACGAACTGGCCCTCATTCCGACCTTCCTGATGATCGGAATGCTGGGATCGGGCGAGCGCAAGGAAGCGGCCTGGAAGATCACCGTTTACCTGGCCCTCGGGTCGATCATCCTCCTTGCCGGCCTGATCTATCTCGTGGCCGCGAGCGGGGCCGAAACCTGGCTCTTTGAAGACCTCCTCGCTTCTTCGGTCGATGCCGGGGCGCAGTCCCACATTGCGCTCCTCCTCATCATCGGGTTCGGGGTTCTCATTTCCCTCTTTCCGTTCCACTCGTGGGCTGCTCCGGCCTATGCCTCGGCTCCCGCGCCGGTGGCCATGCTCCACGCCGGGGTGCTCAAGAAATTCGGCCTTTACGGGCTCATCCGCCTCTACCCGATGGTGTCCGAGGGAATGCAGGACTGGCTCGGCTGGCTCATCGTTCTCCTTCTCTGCAACATCCTCTGGGTCGGTTTCGTGACCATCAACCAGAAGCGGCTCGACACCATGCTCGGGAACTCGTCGGTGATGCACATGGGCTACATCTTTCTCGCCTACGCCGCCCTCGTCGAGGCCGGGAGCTTCGAGGCCAACCCGCTGGCCAAGCCCGCCGCGGTGGTCCTGATGTTTGCCCACGGGATCAGCATTGCCCTCCTCTTCATGCTCACCGACACCATCCGGCGCAAGACCGGCACGGTCGAGCTGGCCGAACTTGGTGGGCTGGCCAAGGCCGCCCCTCGTCTGGCCTTCCTCTTCGGACTGGCCGGCATGGCGTCCATCGGGCTGCCCGGGCTCGCCAACTTCTCCGGCGAGGTCCTCGTCTTCCTCTCCGGTTTCAATGGCTACACCGGCGGGAGCTTCGGCTGTGTCCAAGTCGCCACCGTCCTGGCCCTCTGGGGCGTGGTGATCAGTGCGGTCTACATGCTGCGGGCCTACCGGCAGACCTTCCAGG
>JALQTQ010000141.1 GCA_023263995.1 Akkermansiaceae bacterium
GATATGAATTTAAATAAATTACAAGAGAATTTTGAGTTACTAGTTTTAGTTTCTATCTTTATTTCAACTGTTTACGCTGTTGCGCCAGCAGTATAGAATTCACGGGTCGTGAATAAATCCTTTCTTTTCTTGCTTCTTTTTTTTGGCGGGGTAGTCTTCTCGCCATGAAAAAGATTCTGATGAGTTGGATGCTGGCAGTGGTTTCGGTGGGTGCGGGATTTGCGGAGGTGAAGGATGTCACCGTCGAACAGGCAGCGGCCAAGTTGAAGAAGGATCCGAAGATTGTCGTGGTCGACATTCGGACTCCTGGTGAGTTTGCCGGGGGACACCTCAAAGGAGCCCTGAATCTCGACTTTAATGCGGAGGATTTCGAAAAGAAACTGGCCAAGTTGGACCGCAAGAAGACCTACCTGATGCATTGCATGAGTGGGGGGCGAAGCACGGCTTCGATTGCCGTTTGGGATCGTCTGGGCTTCAAGAACGTTCTTCACTTGAAGGCCGGAGCGATGGGCTGGAAGAATCAAGGCCAGCCCGTGGTGATGCCGAAGGAGGAGAAGGAAGAAGCGGGAGAGAAGTCCGAGTAGGTTTCTAGTCTTCGGGCTGAAAGATTTCGCGGAGGGTGGTGGAGATGGCTTTTTTCATTTCGCCCATCCCAATCGGGTGGCCGTATTCCTCCTCCGCGCAGGTCATCCTGACTCCGTCGAGGCCGCACGGGGTGATCGCTTGAAACGGTGGCAGAGATGGTCGTTGCACGTTGAGAGCGAACCCGTGGAGGGTGACCCACGAGCGCACTCCGACGCCGAGCGAGGCGATCTTGCGTTGATCGATCCAGACGCCGGTGAGGCCGTGCCGCCGCGTGGCTTCGATCTGAAAGGTGGTGAGGGCACGGATGATCGTTTCCTCGAGGTTGCGCAGGTGGTGGTGGAGGTCCTTCTGGCGTTGAGTGAGGTCGAGAATGAGGTAACCGACGAGCTGTCCGGGGCCGTGGTAGGTGGCCTGTCCACCGCGATTGATCTCCACGGCGGGGTGAGGAAGGTGCTGCGGGTCACGCAGGCTTGATTGGTCGCGGGTGCGGCCGATAGTGTAGACGGGGGAATGTTCGAGAAGGAGAACGGTATCGCTGATCTCGTCTGCGCGGCGCTGACGGACAAGATCTTCCTGGAGCTTCCAGGTTTCCTGAAAGTCGAGATTGGCGCCAAGGTCACGGATGTCGAGTGGGCTCATCGCTTTGACTTGGGAAGATCGAGCCAGGCGCGAATTTCGGCGAGCGAGCGGGTGTTGAGAACGTCTTCGCGCCGAAGCCAGCCCTTGCGGGCGAGGCGGGCTCCGAATGCGAGAAACTGGAGTTGCTCGGTGGCGTGCGCATCGGGATTGAGCGCGGTCAGAACGCCGCGGTCGCGGGCGCGGTGCCACCATCTCCAGTCCATATCGAGCCGCCATGGATTGCAATTGAGTTCGATCACGGTCCGGGTTTCGGCGGCGCAATCGATGATTTTTTCCACGTTCACAGCGTAAGGATCGCGGCGAAGGAGGAGGCGGCCGGTGAGGTGGCCGAGCATGGTGACGTGTTCGTTCTCCATCGCACGAATCAAACGCGCGGTCATTTCCTCTTCGGGCAAATTGAAAACGCTGTGGACGGAAGCAACGCAGTAGTCGAGTTGGGCGAGCAGGTGGTCGTCAAAGTCGAGCGAACCATCTTTGAGGATGTCAACCTCGGACCCGCTGAGAAGAGCAAAGTCCTCGAACGATTTGTTGAGACGGCTGATCTCCTCGATTTGCCCGGCAAGGCGCTCCTCGTTGAGGCCGTTGGCCTGGAAGGACGATTTTGAGTGATCGGCGATGCCGAGGTATTGCAGGCCGAGTTGGCGGGCGGCCTCGGCCATTTCAGCAAGGGTGTCTTTACCATCTGAGGCAGTGGTGTGGTTGTGGAAGGTGCCGCGGAGCTGGCTGAGTTCGACGAGGCGGGGAAGTTTCCCATCCCGGGCGGCAGCGATTTCTCCCCGGTTTTCGCGGAGTTCGGGGGGCACCCAAGCGAGTCCAAGGGCGCGGTAAAGGTCGGCTTCTTCGTGCACCTCCGGCAGGTCACCGTCGCCGGTAAAATTGTATTCGTTGAGGGAAAGGCCCTGTTTGCGGGCAAGGGAGCGGAGTTCGACGTTATGCTCCTTGCTGCCGGTAAAATACTGGAGAGCAAAGGGGAAGTGTGCGTTGCTGACCGCGCGGAGGTCGCATTGCAGGCCGTTTTCAAGGCGGATCGAAGCTTTGGTGTCGCCGTGAGCGATGATTTCGTGGACCTCGGGAAAGGTGGTGAAAAAGGAAGTGATCCCGGCGGGGTCGGAGGTTGAGACGAGAAAATCGAGGTCGTGGAGGGTTTCCTTGGAACGTCGGTAGGATCCGGCGATTTCGGCGCGGTTCACCGCAGGGTGGTCGCGCAGTCGTTTGAGGAGGGTCTCGGCGAGGGGGGCCACTTCCCCGAGCCGGAAGCGGCCGACGAACTTTTCGTGGTTTTCGATGGCAGCGAGGATTTTCTCCACGGTTTTGGCTCCGAAGCCGGAGAGCTTGGAGATTTCTGCGCCTTGGCAGGCTTCTTTGAGCTCCGCGATTGAGGAGATGCCGAGTTGGTCGTGGAGTGCCTTGATTTTCTTGGGTCCGAGGCCCTGGAGGTCAAAGAGTTCGAAAAGACTGGCAGGAAATTCGGCGCGGAGTTTTTGGTGGAAGGCGAGCACGCCGGTCGAGGCGAGTTCGTGGAGCTTTTGCTGGAGTGCTTCGCCGATGCCCTTGATGTCTTTCAGCTCGTTGGCTGCGGCGAGGGCTACGATGTCGCCCTCGTGTTGGCGTACGATTTCCGCGCCATTGCGATAGGCTCTCGTTTTGAAGGGATTCTCGCCCTTGAGCTCGAGAAGAAGGGCAATTTCCTCGAGAGTATGAACGAGGGTGTCGCGGGAAACGTCGGGCATCAGGGGGAAGATGCGGTGCGAAGAGTGATTTGCAAGACTAAGGCCTCGGCGGGGGTGGGGTGATTTGTTATGTCGAAAGCGATGAGCAGTCCCAACGTGAAGTTTTACAATGCCGCGATTGATGCGGCGCAGTCGGGTGATCTTGCGGGGGCCCGCAAGGAAATCGAGTCGGCTCTGACGGAGGACCCCCAAGATGTTCAGAGCTGGCAGCTTTATGCGGTCATCTTGAATTCCCTGGGCGAATCGGAGCAGGCGGCCAAGGCCTTGGCGAAGGTGAAGGATCTGGGGCTGAGTGAAGTTGACGAATTGATCATGAAGGCAGCGGACGCGATCGGGCAGAACAAGTTCGGGGCCGCCATCACACATTATGAGGATGCCTTGGAGCTCGAACCTGACCGGGCCGAGGTCTACGTCAGCTATGCTTTGGCCTTGATTCAGGGAGATTACCCTTCAGATGCCGAAGAGGCGGCGAGCAAGGCCGTCGAATTGGGGCCAGGGGATCCTTCCGCCTGGTATGTCCGGGGTCGCATCTTGCGGCTGCGGGGAAAGAAACGGGAGGCTTTGGAGAGCCTTGAAAAGGCCCTCGAATTACAGAGTAACCTGGTCCTTGCGCGCTACGAGTGCGGAATGGTGCTGGCTGATCTGGGTGAGTTGCATGCGGCCCTTGAGTGTTTTGAGTTGATTCTGGCGGATCATCCCGACGACCCCAGTGCGGCGGAGGCCAAAGCGGCCATTCTCGCCAAGATGGAAGGGTTGAATTCCTAGTCGATAAGGATTGCAAGGCGAGGTGGGCAAGGCAGGATTCAGCTCGCGCTTGCCGAGCGTGTTCATCATGAGACGAAAAATTTGGTTAGACGGGGCAATCGTGGAAGAGGCCGAGGCTAAGATCTCGGTCTTTGATCACGGTTTGCTCTATGGAGATGGGATTTTCGAAGGGATTCGCTTCTACGAGGGGCGAGTCTTCCGATTGGGGGAGCATATCGAACGTCTTTTTCTGTCGGCGAAGGCCTTGCTCCTGAAAATGCCATGGAGTCACGGAGAAATTTGCGAGGCGATCCTGGAGACCATCCGGGCGAATGGCCTGACCGACGGATACATTCGTTTGGTGGTAACGAGGGGGAAGGGTGACCTTGGACTCAATCCCTACCTTTGTCCCGAGCCCTCGATGTTTGTGATTGCCTCCGCAATTACCCTCTATCCGGCGGAATTTTACGAAAACGGTCTCGAAGTGGTGACCTGTTCCACGCGAAGGCCCACGCCAGCCAGTCTCAGTCCGCAGGTCAAATCGTTGAACTATCTCAATAACGTCATGGCCAAGGTGGAAGCTCTCAAGGCTGGAGCCAAAGAAGGCCTCATGCTCAACGAACAGGGATACGTCGCGGAATGCACCGGTGACAACGTCTTTGTGGTCAAGAAGGGGGAGGTCCTGACGCCTCCGGTTTCGGATGGAAGTCTTGATGGCATCACCCGGCAGGTCATTTTTGATCTTTGCGAGGAACTGGGGATTTCCATCCGGGAGTCTTCGTTGACTCGTTATGACATCTACACGGCGGACGAAGCCTTTCTGACCGGGACGGCGGCCGAGACCATTCCAATGGTCAAGCTTGATGAACGTGAAATCGGCGACGGCAAGCCCGGTCCGGTCAGTTTGAAATTGATCGCGGCTTTTCGAAAGAAGGTGCGCTCGGAAGGAACAGTGATCTGATTTCAGATTGAATTGCTGGTCTTCTCGACTGGCGAGGGATTAGACTTCGCCGATGAAGGCATTTTTGGCGATTTTCGCAAGTAGCACCGTTTTTTCCCTTGCCGGTCCATTCGGGCAGCAAATCAGCGACTCGGGGATTCGGCATTCTTTCCTCATGACCGGAAGCAAGACCGCGATCGTGGGAGAAGACTGCGAGATCGTCTGGGAAGTGCCGCAAAAGTCTCGCGATGGCGAGGTCCTCGCCAACGGGAATGTCCTTGTCACTTTTGCCGGAGAAGTGAAGGAATTCACCCGCGAGGGTGAGGTGGTTTTTCACTATCGGCTGGCCGACGGGAACAAGGAGATTGCGACCGCCACTCGCTTGTCTGACGGGCGGACCATGATTGCCGAGATGGGCCTGCGTCCCCGGATTGTGGAAGTCGACCCGAAAGGCAAGGTGCTCTTGGAAGTTCCGGTGAAACCGGAGACCGACAACACCCACATGCAAATTCGCATGGCAAGGAAACTTCCCAACGGAAACTATCTCGTGCCCCATCTCTTGGCCTTCGCCATTAAGGAATACCATCGCACCGGTGAAGTGGTGCGCACAATCAAGACTGACCTACCCGAGCTGGGAGGGCGCCCGATGAAAAACTGGCCTTTCACGGCGATCGTGATGGAGGACGGTCGGATCATGGCCAACCTCACCAACGGGAACAAGACGGTCATTTTTTCCGAGACTGGCAAAGTCGAGTGGATGTATCTCGGCCCCCTTTGTGCTGACCCTTGTGGGGGGCAGGTTCTGGGTAACGGAAATCTCGTGACTTGCCAGTATGGTCAGCGGTCCGACGGAAAACCCGATGCTCTTGAAATCACCCCTGAGAAGGAAGTGGTTTGGGAATTCCGGGCTGACGGTTTTCGCGGTCTTCACGAAATTCACGTCCTAACCACGAATGGCAAGCCGGCTGGGGGGCGACGTTAGCTGGTTCGTCTATTTTGATTCTTCAGGTCACTCGCTTTTGCGTGGTCGGGAAGCCATGAGGAGGCGAATGGCGGCGAGGGGGAGAATGCCGATGAGGGCGGCGGTGGCCGCAACCTTGAGACCGGGGTAGACTCTTGGTCGGTCGTTGAGAAGTGCTTTGAGCGAGTCCTGGACGACCTTCTCGGCTGGAACGTAAAAGGCTTCCTTGGTGGGGAGCTTGATGGTGGTGGCACGTCGGGCGGTTTCACCGAAGTTGGTTTTGACCGGTCCCGGGCAGACTGCGAGGACCCTCACCCCCTGATCTCGCAGTTCGAGGCGCAGCGCTTCGCTGAAGCTGGTGACGTAGGCCTTGGTGGCGGCATAGACCGCGAAGTCGGGGATGGGTAGGTCACCGGCGAGCGAGCTGACATTGACGATGGCACCCCGACGGG
Organism: Akkermansiaceae bacterium; assembly: GCA_023263995.1. Lineage (GTDB taxonomy): Bacteria > Verrucomicrobiota > Verrucomicrobiia > Verrucomicrobiales > Akkermansiaceae > SW10. The sequence continues at coordinate 6,052 of JALQTQ010000141.1, forward strand.
CGATGAGGCCAGGCAGGAGGGCATGGGTGAGGTGGGTCAGAGCCTCCATATTGAGGCGGATCATCCGCTCCGTCTTTGCCCATTCGGAGGTCCGAAATTCCCCGTAGTCTCCCATCCCCGCGTTATTGATCAAACAGTCAGGGAAAAGTTCCTCGCGCGAGAGGAGATTGATGAGATGAATGCGGCCGGACTCATCGACGAGGTCGGACCCGAAGGTCTTGACCCGCAGGTGAGGATGGGCGGAGACGAGGTCTGCCGCGATTTCCTCGAGGCGCTTCTCGCGACGGGCAACCAGGACCAAGATTCCGGTGCGCGGTGCCAGTTGCCGGGCATATTCCAGGCCGATTCCCGAAGTGGCCCCTGTTACCAAGGCACATCGGAACTCGGGAAGAGTGCCTGACAACGAGTCCATGGATCGGAAGCTTGATCAAGCTTGAGGCTGTTGATCCTCTACTTTGATGATACGGAGAGGGAGTCGCTGGATCAGTTCATTATCGACGAGGATGTCAACCGAGTAGACGCCGGGGCGGGGGAAGGACAACCCTTGAAAGCCAACAATAAGGTGGCGGGTCATGAAGGCGGAATTTTCCGGCATCTTGACCGGCATCGCTCCTTTGATGGGCATCTTTTCGTTGATCGGCTTGCCATCTTCATCGATCACAGAGATCTGGAGTTCGTGGTCTCCGTCGTCTTCCGGAGTAAAGCAAAAGCGCATGGCGAGCGAGCACTGCGGGTGCACGACGGGTGTGGCTTTGGCCGCGAGGGCGTCAAAGGTTCCGGAGATGACCATTTTGCCCTGATATTCGGCGGCAAAATCGCAAAGGGTAGCTACTTGTAAGTCCATGGTGTTGAGTCAGAATGGGACCGCATCGCCCCGGCGGCTTTGGTGCCTTGTCTCGCGCCAGTCGTAAAGAGGAAAGCGTGACTTTCCTCGCTCCGACTATCAACGATCGGCAGGGACTTCCGGTTCTCGCTGGGGTCGGTCGGCAGGAGTTTCCGGCTCGGGCCTGACCGGCAGGGCGCTGGGGATGTCATCCTCGGCGGGGACGGTTGGGATGACCGGGGCCGGTGGGTCGGGGGAGGGTTCGAGGGGAAGGCCGGCGGGAAGGGTCGGGACCACGGCAGGATCCGGGCTGTTGGTGGAGGCTTCGTCGTCCTCAACCACAATCGCCTTGGGCACGATGTTTTCGTCGTCTTCCACGATGATTGCTTTGGGAATCGAATCCTCTTCCACGATGATCGCCTTGGGAATCGAATCGTCATCGGTTGGGATGCTTTCCCCGCCTTCGTTCACCACAAGGGCACGGGCAGGAGGGTTTAGGTTTTCCTCAATTTCAGTACGGAAATTGTCGAAGAAGCGCTTCACCATCGGGGCGGCGTTTCGACCGCCGCTTACGCTTTCGCCGGGAGTTCCCTCATAAACGACCGCGAAGGCGTAGCGAGGGTTCTCGTAGGGAAAAAATCCCGAAAACCAAGCCAGGTTTTGGTCGATCTGGGGTTTCCACTGTGCGGTTCCGGTTTTGCCGCACATCATGGTGAAGCCGAGGTCGGCACCGCGACCGGTGCCATAGCTCGTGTGGAAGACGTCACGCATGCCTTGGTGCGTCGTCTCAAGGGCGATGGGTGAGAGGTCGAGTTCGTGCTTTTTACGGAAGGTCGGTGCTTCAATGACTCTTCCGTGGAAGTCCTGAATCTGGCGGATGAGTTGGAGTTCCATGAGGACCGAGCCATTGGCGATGGCGGCCATGGCTTGGGCGACCTGCAGTGGGGTTGCGGTGAGCAATCCTTGTCCGATCGACAAGTTGGCGGTGTCCCCGTCGGTGGTGGGGCGTCCCATTTTCGCCTTGATCTCATCGGCGCTGGGAGCGTTGCCGGCGGCTTCCCCGATGAGGGGGAGGCCAGTCTTGTTTCCATATCCCAGCCGTCGCGCGACCGAGAGGAAGGTCTGGGGGCCGGTCTCAATCCCGGCTTGATAAAACCATGGGTTGATCGACTTGGCGAGGGCGCGTTTGGCATCGACCCATCCCTGGTCTCCCGGGGAGTGGTTACGGAAGAACTTGTTACCGATTTTTACTTGGTAGGGGCAATCGAATTGCTGGTCGGGTCGGATGGCACCGCTGTCGATGGCGGCAAGAGTGACAATGGGCTTGAAGGTGGAGGCGGGAGGGTATTCCGACTGGAAGGCACGTCCAAAGAGCGGGGCAGCCGGGTCTTCGCGGAGTTCCTTGTAACGTTTTGAGGTGATGAAGGGGACGAAGTCATTGAGGTCGTAGCCGGGGCGAGAGGCCATGACGAGGACTTCGCCCGTTTGAATGTCGATGACCACGAAAGCACCCCGTTTGCTTCCTTCCCGGAGGACCTTTTCGGCGTGGCTTTGCCAGTCGAGATCGATGGTAGTGACCACGTTTCCCCCGGGGCGGGGCCGTTTGGTGAGTTCGTCGAGGATCTTGTTCCCCTG
>JALQTQ010000142.1 GCA_023263995.1 Akkermansiaceae bacterium
ACGTGAAACTCCAGGTCAAGGGGGAGGCACCGAAGTGGATTGAGGTGGCCGGTTGCGGGATGGTGGATCCGGCCGTCTTCGAAGCCATCAACGAGAGCCGCGGCGACCAGGCCTTCGATCCCACGAAAGTCACCGGATACGCTTTCGGCATGGGCCTCGACCGCCTCGCCATGATCCAATACGGCATCAAGGACATCCGCCTCCTGATCGAGAACGACACCCGCTTCCTGAGCCAGTTTGCGTAGGGGTCAGGGGGCACCCAGTTTTCCAATTCATCGCTTCACAAGCAAGCCCCCGGGCAGGCAGGGCAATCAAGCTAGGGAGAGGAGTCTCTCGCGGTAGGTGCGGTTCATGAGGGCTCGGCAGCGTTTTGAGGGGAGGCTTCCTTTCACCCCGGCGTCATCTTTGAGGATGTTGAGCACGATACGCCGGACTGCTCCAAGATTCTTCGCGGTGTTGCCTTTCCGGGTCCGGTTGTGATCTTCCTGGAAGCAGGTGTTCAACACCCAGTGGCATTGACTTTCGATACTCCAATGTAAGCGCACCGCCTTTTTGAAAAATTCAGCATCACCCTCACGACTGCTCAAGTAGCAGCGACGTTCCTTTTTTCTCTCCTTACCCGTCGATACCATTTTGGTATCAGTCTCCACCATGATCAGACTTTTCAGTTGAGGCCAGCGATCTCGAATCTCGGGAACCAGACTGATCAAGTTTGTGGTGCACAGCACCGCACGCTTCGTATCACGACCATGGGCAATTTCATGGTCTTGGAAAGTGCTCCAACCTTTTGCAGTTCTGAGGTCCAATTGACGGAGCGTAATCTCGAAATGGTCCCGGACTTCTTTCTCGGTGTTTCCTTGGTTTCCCTTGAGTGAGAACAGGTAATCCGTACCTTTCTTCACGATGGTTTGAGCGATGGGGATTTGCGCACCCATCGCGTCGGTGGTGACCAAGTGCCCCTCAAGATCAAGCTGCTCCAGGAGCTTGGGAATGGGGGTAATCTCGTTGGATTTCTTGCTGACAAATTCTTGCGCGAGGGTCACTCCAGTGTCAGCGGCCCATGCGCTCACGGCATGAGCCGCATTTTTTGAAAGTTCATGGCTTCCTCGCAAACACTTTCCGTCAACGGCAATCATTTGGCTGGCCAGTGCAGGCCAAAGACTTGAAAGATGCTCGATGAGACAACGATTGAAGAGGTCAGGATCGATGATTTGAAAGACGTTGGAAAAGGTTTGAGCACGAGGAACTCCGTTAGGCAGAGTGAGCCATTTTTGAAACCACTCGATATCTTCAAGGCAGAATTCTTCGACCTCGGCGAAGCCGTTCATGCCGCAGAGAGTGGCGGTAACGACCATGAAAAGGATTTCTAGGCATCTGGGCATCGTGCACATACCAGATATAGCGTACAGATTAAAATTCAGGAAATCCTTACAAGATAAGGCAGTCTCCCTAGCTTGATCGCCCTGTCTTCAGGGCCCGATTCTTGACCTTGCTATCATTTCGGGAATTTCACATGCTGAAGGGCTATGAGACGATCGACTGACGGGACGCGCCTCGGGATCCTGGCATTTTTTTTGGCGGCCTTTAGCAATGCCGCTGAGATCACCTGGCAAGCGCCCTTCAATATCACCTCGGTCAACGACCTCGCGACCAACGGAACCCTCACCGTCGCGGTCAATGCCAACGGTGACGGCGACAACACCACGGTGACCGTCGGGGACGAAAGCATCCTCTTCTCCGCCATCGCCATCGGGCCGTCGAACACCTCCACCGGAACCTTCTATACCGGAGGGGGCGGCGACACCGGAGATGCCAACCTCAACAAGGTGCTCAACAGCCACAGCTACAGCGGCACCCCGTGGTCGTTCGAAATCACCGGCCTGACCCCGGGAACCAACTACCAGATCCAGTTGATCGGGGGAGGCGATACCCGAGGTTGCTGTTCCTCTCGCAACCAGCGGGTCGGCGACGGAGAATCGCCTGAAAATGTCAGCGGCGACTTTTCCCGCAGTGGAGTTGGCTCCGCCATTGGTACTTTCACCGCCGATGCGAACACCCAGACCATCAATGTCCTCCCCGGACAAAACAACGGCGTGGATCCGGCCATCAGTGCCTACCTTGTGCGGGCGGTCGCCCCGCCCACCCCGCAGCCCCCATCAAGCCTCAGCCTCAGCAATCGCAACCTCGCCCCCAAGATCACGGCGGGCACCCCGGTGGGGACCTTCACCACCACCGACCCAAACGGAGACAACGATCACCGCTACCACCTGGTGGCCGGCCCCGGAAGCGACGACAATGCCCTCTTCACCCTCGGCAATGGGAACGAACTCCGCGCTGCCTCCAGCCTCGGAAGTTTCGGCTCCACCTACTCGGTGAGGATCCGTACCACCGATCCCGATGGTCTTTTTCTCGAAGAGATCTTCATGCTCGAAGTCGAGGCCGCAGCCGCCCCCACCTCCCTCATCTTCCCCCCCAACACACTCACTCAGGGACAACCGGTCGGAACTTCAGTGGCGACTTTCACCACCGAGGACCCAAACACCGCCGACAGCCATACCTATCAATTGGTGCCCGGAATCGGTGACACCAACAATGCCCTCTTCACCATCAATGGCTCGACCCTGACCACCGCTGCGGCCCTTCCAGTGACTGGCTCAACCCTCTCCTTCCGGGTTCGCAGCACCGACCTCTCCGGACTCTGGATCGAAGCCTCCTTTTCCCTCACCATCGTGAGTTCGTCAGTCCGGATCAACGAGTTCCTCGCCAACAACAACACCGAAAGCTTAGCCGACGAGGACGGGGACCGCCCCGATTGGATCGAACTCCACAACCCCGGCGCAGACTCGGCGAGCTTAAATGGCATGTTCCTCACCGACGACCCCACCAACCTCACCAAGTGGTCCATCCCCGATGTCACCTTGGCCGGCGGAGGCCACCTCGTCGTTTTTGCCTCCGCCAAAGACCGGCGCCCCGTCAACGGGGACAACCTCCACACCAACTTCAGCCTCAACGCGGCCGGCGAATTCCTCGCCCTTGTCGCAACCGATGGTAACACCATCCTTTCCGAGTTCGGCTCCGCGCTCGAAACCTACCCAACCCAAAATCCCGGCACCACCTTTGGCTTTTTCGGCGACCCGCTTCAGATCGGTTATCTCCTCAATCCCACCCCGGGCGCGCAAAACGACACTGCCAGCGGAGTCTCGGGCTTCGTCAAAGACACGGTCTTCAGCGTGACCCGCGGCTTTTACGACGCCCCCTTTCTTCTCGAAATCACTTCGGCCACCCCGGGCTCCACCATCCGTTACACCACCGACGGAAGCTGGCCCGATGAATCAACCGGCACGATCTACACCGGGCCCATCACGGTCGACCGCACCATGCCGGTCAAGGCCATGGCTTATCGCCCAGGCTTCGTTTCAACCAATATCGACACCCACACTTACCTTCTCGTCGACTCGGTGGTGCAGCAAACGCCGTCCGATACCGTCACCACCTACGGACTGCCAACCAGCTGGGGCGGCCAGACGCCCTACTATGGGATGAATGGCAACCGCAACGTCGACCCCAACACCGTGCGGGACGACCTCAAGGCCGTTCCCAGTCTCTCGATTGCTCTTGAAACTGAGGATATGTTCGGCACCAACGGGATCTACTCCAACCCGGGAGGCTCGGGACAAGCCTGGGAGCGCAAAACCTCGCTGGAGCTCGTCGATCCCACCGGACAGGAAATCTTCCAGCAATACTGCGCCATCCGGATTCAGGGCGGGGCCTTCCGCAGCTTCGGCCTGACCCGCAAGAAGTCCTTCCGCGTCCTTTTCAAATCACAATATGGCACCGCCAACGAAGACACCGGCGGCCCCGGATCGCTCGACTTCCCGCTCTTTGGCAGCGGCCCCGGCACCGCTCAGGAATTCCAAACCCTTGTCTTCCGCATGGAATCCAACGATGGATGGCAATGGAGCGGAGCCAACGGGCAACCCCAATACGCCCGCGACGAATTCGGACGCCGCATCCAACTCGCCCTCGGCCAACCTGCCTCCCGCGGCCGATACCTTCACCTCTACATCAACGGGGTCTACTGGGGCCTCTACAATGTCGTGGAACGCCCTGATTCCGGCTTCGCCGAAAGCTACCTCGGCGGGGCCAGCCGCGACCTCTGGGAGGGCCAGAACTCCGGGTCCCCCACCAACAGCGCGACCAACCTCAATTTCTGGAACAGCTACCGTGACGCACTCTCGAACATCTCCACCGCCACCAACGACCCCGACCGCGACGCGGCTTACCTTCGGGCCTGTGGCTTCAATTCCGATGGGTCCCGCAACCCCGCCTTCCCCATCTGGTGTGACCCATCCAACAATGCCGACTATTTCATCACCAACTGGTATGGTGGCAACAGCGACTGGCCCAACAAGAACTACTACGGCGGCATCGATACCCAGCCCACCCGCACCGGATACCAATACTTCATGTGGGATTCCGAATGGTCGCTCTTCCTCCGCTCCAACACCAACTACAACCGCATCACCGACTACCGCGGCATCGCCGACCCCAACCAGCACCTGCAACGCAGTCCGGAGTTTCGCCTGCGCTTCGCCGACCGCGCCCACCGGGCCCTCTTCAACGATGGGGCCCTCACCCCGGAAAAGGCCCGCACTCTTTACGACGAGATCACCGGCCAACACCCCACCATCCTCAGCGCCGAAGCGGCCCGCTGGGGCAACCAGCACGGCCAGAATCGCTCGGTCAGTGACTGGCAAAATGAATACAATCGCATCGTCAACAATTGGTTTCCCGTCCGAGGCGAGCTCTACCTCGACAGCCTTCGTTCGGCCGGCCTCTACCCCGACCTGGCCGCCCCCACTTACAGCCAACACGGCGGATCCATCCCGTTGGGAACCGGCCCTACCGTCGCGGTCCCGAACTCGGTCCCCCGAGTCTACTACCTCTTCGGTCCCGGCGATGATGACTCCAGCGATTACCACCACTCCCTCGACCCCCGCCTTCCGGGCGGAGCGATCCATCCCGCGGCCCAACTCATCACCTTTGCCGGAAGCGGGCCCAGCACCACGGGATACGTGGGTTCGGGCGACGAGTGGAAATACCTCGACAATGGCAGCAACCAAGGCACCGCTTGGCGGGCGGCCTCGTTCGACGACAGCACGTGGCAAAGCGGCCCCTCCCAGTTGGGCTACGGCGATGGCGACGAGGCGACCGTGGTGAGCTTTGGCGGTGACTCCGGAAACAAACATCCCACCACCTACTTCCGCAAAAATTTCGACATCCCCGATCCCTCGATCTTCGAAAACTTCACCCTCGATTTCACCTTTGACGACAGCATCGTGGTCTACCTCAACGGCAACGAGGTCGCCCGCGAAAACATTGGAGCCAATCCCGCCTACGATGACTTCGCCAATGGCACCGGTTCCGAAAATGGCACCGCCTCGCGAACCCTCCTCCCCTCAGCCTTCCTTGCAGGCCGCAACACCTTCGCGGTCGAAATCCACCAAGCCAGCCCTTCCAGCTCGGACATCAGCTTCGACCTCGATCTCACCGGCAATCCCCCGGGAGGAACCAGTGCCAACATCTCCGACCCCATCGTCCTTCCCGGGCCAGGTTTTCTCTTCTCGCGCTCATACAACCCAACCACTCAAGAGTGGAGCGCCCTCAACACCGCTTTTTTCACACCCGACACCGTCCCCGCCGATGCCCGTAACCTCGTGATTTCGGAATTCAGCTACCAACCGGGCGAGCCCTTGAGTCCCGCCGAAATCGCCGTTTCCACCGACCGCGATGATTACGAATTCCTCGAACTCATGAACGTCGGCGATCAAACCGTCGATCTCACCGGCGTGCGCTTCACCAACGGCATCATTTTCACTTTCGCCGACAACACGCTCCTCACTCCCGGCCAAAGGCTCGTCGTGGCGAAAAATGTGGCCGCTTTCCAAGCCCGATACGGCACCGCCATCCCTCTCGCCGCGGACCCCGTGGGCAACCAGGAATACCTCGGGCGCCTGAGCAACGGAGGGGAACAATTGACCCTGCTCGATGCCACCGACAGCGTGATTCACGATTTCATCTTCCAGGACTCTCTCCCTTGGCCCTACGTCGATGGCACTGGCTTCACTCTGGTCCTGAAGAGCCCGGCCCAACCGATCCCCGATCACGGCATCGCCACCAATTGGGTCGCTTCCGCTGCCGAAAACGGAGCTCCGGGAGCCCCGGACGAAAGCGGTTTCAACGGCAAGGCCGACGAAGACCTCGATCTCGACGGCTTCAACGCCCTGATGGAATACGCCCTCGGCACCAGCGACGCGGTTGCCGGAGACACTCCCGCAATTATCGACCTCTCCCGGCAAAATTTCTTCTTCAATGGCAGCTTCGATGACTACCTCGTCATCACCTTCACCCGCAACCTCCTCGGACAAAACGCGGTCACCCTGGTCCCCGAAATCTCCCAAGACCTGATCGATTGGCAGGAAAACCTCGTCCTGATGTCCGAAGTCCCCAACGGCAACCTCACTTCCACCCTGCAATACCGGAGCGCCCTTCCCATGAAGGCCGCCACCCGGCAGTTCATCCGCCTGAAGGCGACACAGTGAAAAGGCTTACCGGAACCGCTCCCTGGGGCACCAAAACGGACAGCCACTCCAAGAAGGAGCTCGCTCTCGAAATCCCCCATTCCGTGATAGCCCCGAGGACTCTTTTCCGTTAAATCGACCCAATGAGACCACTTCTCTTGTCCCTTTTCGCTCTCACTTCGCCCGTCCTCGCCAAGAATCTGGCCCAAAGCCCCAAACTTCACGCCCGCGACACGCCCCGGGTCCACTCCCTTTCCGCTGACGTGACCGGACTCGATTCCATCGAGCTCTCCGTCTCAGACCTCGGCAATGAATCCCACGACTGGGCCGACTGGATCAATCCCACCTTCCTCGACAAGGACGGTAAGAGCGTCCCTGTCACCCGACAATTCATCACCGCCAACAACCAAGGATGGGGACAGCTGGGCTTCAACAAATCGGCAGGCGGCAATTCCTTGATCATCGGTGGCAAGACCTACCCCACCGGATTCGGCACCCACGCCAAATCATCGATCGTCCTCAAGGTCCCGAAAGGCGCGGTCAAGTTCACCGCCCAGGTCGGGCTCGATGACGGCGGAGCACGCCAGAACGGCGAGATCACCGAGGCCGCGGTGCAGTTCGCGGTGCGCACCCCGCCCGATCCCAACGCCCCCTGGAACTCAGACCTCGACCCCCGCATGGTCGACCTCGACCAGTTCCGCCTGCCTCCCGGGCTTGAAATCACGGTCTGGGCGACCTCCCCCAACCTCTACAACCCGACCAATATCGATATCGACCACGCCGGACGCCTCTGGGTCGCGGAAGGCGTGAACTATCGGGGCCACAACGGACGCCGCCCCGGGGGCGACCGCATCGCGGTCCTGCAGGACACCGACGGCGACGGCGAGGCCGACACCTCCCACACCTTCGTGCAGGAAAAAGACCTCGTCGCTCCGCTCGGCGTGGCGGTTTTCGACAACGTCATCTACGTCTCGCAACCGCCTGAACTCCTCGTCTACACCGACGTCAATCGCGATCTCAAGTTCGACCCCGCGGTCGACAAGCGCGAGGTCCTCCTCACTGGCTTCAATGCCAAGAACCACGACCACTCGCTCCACTCCGTGACCGCCGGCCCCGACGGCAAACTTTACTTCAACAACGGCAATTGTGGCGCGGTCTTCCAAGACAAGTCAGGCAAGAATTTTTACATGGGCGGCCCCTACAAGGGCGGCGGCGGCGAATGGCCCGTCGATCACCTCGCGGTCTCCGGAAAACGGTCGGACGACGGTCACGTCTGGACCTCCGGCTTCACCGTGCGCATGAATCCCGACGGCACCAACTGCGAGATCGTGGGACACGGCTACCGCAATTCCTACGAGCAATCACTCGATTCCTTCGGCAATGCCTTCCAGAACGACAACGACGACCCGCCGGCCTGCCGCGTTTCCTACATTCTGGAATACGGCTGCGCCGGCTACTTCACCCGCGATGCCAAGCAGATGTATCGATCCGTGAAACGCCCCGGCCAAGACCACGGCCGCGCCCACTGGCGTCAGGACGATCCCGGCACGATGGACGTCGGACACATCTACGGCGGCGGCTCGCCCACCGGCGTCACGATGTATGAAAACGGAGCCCTGCCCGACAGCTTCATCGGCTCGTTCTTCGCCTGCGAACCGGGCAAGAACACCATTTTCCACTACCAGCCCGAACCCCAGGGCGCGGCCTTCAAGCTCGAACAAGGCAACCTCACCACCACTAATCCGAACAAGCAATATGCCGGTTCCGATTTTGTCGGCGGCGGTGCCGATCCGAACGATACCAAGATTCTCTTCCGTCCCTCCGACGTCTGCGTGGGACCGGACGGAGCCATTTACTTTTCCGACTGGTA
>JALQTQ010000143.1 GCA_023263995.1 Akkermansiaceae bacterium
CCGGTGGCCCGGAGGAGGGAAGACACCCGCCATTGTTAGAACCGGAGCGTGGGATTGCAAACGCGAAGAGATCGTGGAATTTCCCTCGCCCTATTGCCCACTCCCCACCTTCTGCCAGATCCGCCGATATCCTCCTTTCACCAGCCTCAACTCAGGACGGAACACCGACTCGAAGGCATCGATTCCTCGCCTCGGCCACCCAAATTCGTCATCCCCGCGCTTCCACTCATAATCATCAAAGGCCATCACCCCGCCATACTTCAGCAAATTCCAGCTCATCACCCCATCCGTGAGCACGTCCCGCGCGCGATGACTGCCATCCACGTAAACGAAATCAAAGCTGTTCCAGTATCCTTCTTCGGAAATCATCCACCCCAAGACCTCAACCGACAGACCCTCGAAGATTTCAATTTGATTCTCGTGGCCACCGCGTCGTCGGTTCTCATAAAAATCCTCCCGGGTCTGCCCGCAAACCTCAGGCGTGGTTGGGTCTGGTAAAAAGGGATCGATGCAATACACCCGGCTTTCTGGATGGGGAAACAGATGGTCCAGCATCAAGTTGGCACTCACTCCGTCAAATGCCCCAATCTCCAGCACTCTGACCGGCACCTCGGTGAAAAAGAGCCGTTTCCACTCGTCCAACCGGAGATACCAGCCCCACTTCTTGAGCCCGAGATACTTCGCGGCTTCGGGTGCATCTTTTTCCCGACTTTCCACCGCCAGCAAATCCTCCCTCCCGACCATCATCACCAGCTCCCGATAGATTGCCATGGCCTTCCTAAATCCCTCCTCCCCCGTGGCCTCACCTACTTGGGAAACGGCTCGCTCATAATCCACCGCCAGACTCATTTCCCGGATCGTTCCGGTCCGAATCAGGCCCTCGGGGTCATCCCAGTTCGGGACTCCCGTCTTCGGGAGCAAACGGTAGCTTGAAACGTCCCTTCCGAACAGCGAGAGCCGGCCGGCCCGGGTGGTCAAATCACTGTAGCCCACGGCCACCAGTTTTCCCTTCGGGCACCATGCCACCATCCGCCGCATCGCCTCCAATTGACCGATCAGGTAATCCCACCTTCCCCACTCCCAATCCAGGTCGCGCAAGGACCTCCACACCGCGAGCGGATGCCTTAGAAGCAGATAAACCCGCTCCGCACGCCCCGCCAGGAATCGTCCCCCATCTGGAACCTGCCCCGGAACCAAGACCTTGTCGCAGAAGGGAGGGCCTTCGGAGCCCTGCAGTTCCGGCGGCAACTCGGGTTCAATGATCGACCAGGCCTTTCGCACTCCTTCTTCAACATCAAAAACCGCATGACTTTCCCCGGCATAGCGGGCCCATCCCACCTCTCCCAACAGGTGGCCGAGCAAGCTGGTCCCGCTCCGCATCAAGCCCACGATCACCTGCAAACTCGGCACTTTCTGTTCGCCCTCATTCATCGTCCACGATCGTCCCGAATCCCGCCAAATAGTCCTTGAGATAATACTGCTGAATCAATTCGATGTGCTCATCCCTCAGCTCAAAGTCAGAAAAATAGGACTTCTGCGCATGACACGCTGGCAATTTCCTCCCCGCCCGGTCTTCAAGAAAATCTCTCAATTTCCCAAACTCTTCAAAATCGAACACATGATCCACCTTCGCCAAGGGCATCCACGGGAAATACTCAGACTGAGGGGCAAAATGATGCCGGATATCCCCATCAAACCGGATCAAGCGGGGAATCTCGGTGACAAAGCGATCAAACCCCATGGAAAGGCCCCGCTTGTCCCGAAAGTTTCGATAGCCCGAAACAAAGCGCTCCACCGGGTCCCGGCGAACGATCACCGTTTCTTTCTCCACCTCACCGTCACACATCCACCCCTGATGATAGACATTCCCCTCCACCTCCCGACCGGTTCGCAACCAATGACTCCAATGCCACAACGTCGTCCCGCCATTCTTGGGGATGGTGAAAAGACTCAACCCTAGACTTGGAACCTGCACCGGCATTCACTCTGACCCGGCCTGTGCCCTAGCCTCAATTTGGTTGAGCAGCTTCTGCTTGAACTCCGGATCCACCACCCGGGCCGACCATTCGCGGGCCAGGGCGACATCCCCTTGCTCCAAAGCCACTTCCGCGTAGGCGCGGGCAATGTGCTGGCTTTGCTGTGACGAGAGTGTCCCCCTATTGTCTTCGAACCATTGATTAGCCTGGTCCGAACTCGTCGAAAACCACTTCTTAAACCCTTCCTTCATCCAATAGTCTTCGTGCTGAGATTGACCAGTTGCAATGGACCCCAAAAACGCTTCGGGATTTTCAGTCACTTCGGCGAATACCGCCTTCTTCTCAAGAGCCCAAATTACTTCTGCAGCATCGTCCCTGACATGTTGATTCTCGATACTTTCCAACCACGTTCTTGCTTGGCCATAATCACCTTTCCTTGCTGCGAATAAAGCAACTTCCCCTGAAAAAGCATCAATCGATTCCCGCCTTAAAATCTCACGATTTTCTTGAAACCAGTCGATGGGGTCTCTCCAGTTTTGCTTGAGCCATTGCCGTGTCGCCTCTCGTACGAGCCCTGCTGTTGCTGGATGAGAATCGAAACGGGTCAGGGCATCTCCCGGCCCGACTTTCAGCAAGTTGGCCGCCAACTTCCGCTCTTCTTCCGTTTTCAACTCGACGCTTCTTAACATTAATTCTTCCCACGCTTCTACCGGGTAAAAGCTACTCACTGCTACCAAGACGGTTCCTTCTGCCCAAGGCGGAAATTGCAGCCCGAGTATCTTCTTGGCGACACTACCTTGTCCAGGTATGGGACTAATCTTCTCGTGAATAAGAAGGCTATTACATAAATCAGTGAACACCTTGTTTGGACTTACTTCTAGAAATTCTAGTTCCAATGCATTGATAGGCTCATCAAGTTTACCATCCCTTATGAGTTGGGCCAAGAAGCCCCCAACTGATTTTCGAGATGCTGCGATATCTTCTTCCTCAGTCAACGTCTGAAATATCTCCGCGTACTCCGACAATTCCCTACAGTGCATTAGGCAGAAAGAGATCGTGTTTGCCCGCTGGAGGCCTGGCGAAATATCATTAAGCAGTAATTGCACCGCTTTGCTCGGCTCTCCGCTCCTTGCTATCTCTAGAGCCAAATCACAAAGCATCCCAGTTTTCCCGCCAGGATGAAAGCCCCCATCTGCGCTCATGGCGACTTGCCACCGGCCTTCTAGGTCCGGCGGCGATGCAGACTCAGTAGTTTTAGCCCTCTTTCGCTCCAACTCCTGGGGTGGGCTTTGTAGTCGCGAGGAGCCCCTTAACTCACCTTCTCCTTCACGGTCACTAAAGTGAGTCGGCATGACCAACCACATTAAAAGGACCACCATTAAGATCAGGCCGATAGCTTTCATTAAGAGCTCTCTTTTCGTCCAATTTAGCTGGATGGCAGCGAATTGACCAAGCAGGTAACATAATCGCTAGGATCAGCACCGCCAACGATACACTTGGCCGTAACCGGGTACCAAATGATTCGGCCATCCTGGAGCCGTATAATTTTGCCATTTTCATCGGTTCGGTAGTATACAGAACACCCGATAGTCCCCACGCAACTTCCCGCGACGCAGTCATGGACAGACATACTTTGCCACGTTTTTGTGACTTCCCCATCATCAAAAACGAGGATGCTTTCTGTTCTGACATTCACATAGGAGAGAGTGCAATTCTTACCACCACTTGCTTCCTCTTCAGCCGCATTTACCAACCCCGAGAAAATCGTCACATTGCTCGCCGCCACCGCAGCAACCACACTCTTCTTCATGAATGACCGCCGCGTGCTTCCAAGAGGATTCGGATTTTTTTTCATCGTTTTGTTCTCAAAGATCCCTTTCAGTTTGACACGGGGGGGCATGGCAAGCCTTATCTGTGAAGAATCTCAAAATTCATCAGGATGACAACTTGTTTCAGCGTTTTCTCCTGATCGGCGGGTTTCTCGGGGCCGGGAAAACCACCCTAATCGGGGAGCTCACCCGCAAGCTGGAGGGCGAAGGCCGCAAGGTAGCTCTCATCACCAATGATCAGGGCCAGGGCCTGATGGATACCGCCTCGGCCCGCTGAGCCACCGGCGGTCAAAAGAACGTCGCTGAAATCACCGGGGGGTGCTTCTGCTGTCGACTCGACGAGCTCGTGAATTCCATCAAGGCACTCGATAACACCTCCCGCCCGGACGTCATGATCGCCGAACCGGTGGGCTCCTGCACGGACCTGATGGCAACCGTTCTCAAACCCCTCGAAAAGATCTATCACACGCCTATGGTCCTGGCCCCGCTTTCGGTGGTGTTGGACGCCCGCCGTGCTCTTGCCGCTCTGGGCGGGCGTCGCCATCTGGGGAGTCTTCATCGTGATGTCGGCTATGTTTACCGCAAGCAACTTGAGGAGGCGGAATGGCTGGTGGTGAACAAAATCGATCTCCTCACCGAAGCGGACCATGACGATCTCAAGCGCCGCCTCACCAGCGAGTTTCCCGCGAAGCGGCAATTCCACCTTTCGGCCCGGACCGGCGAGGGACTGGATCAGTGGTTCCGCGCCCTCCTGAGCCACCGCTCCTCTCCAGGCGAGCCGATCGAAATCGACTACGATCGCTATGCCGAAGGCGAGGCTCTTCTCGGCTGGGTCAATCTTACCGGCGAGGTCTCCCGTTTAACTGCTCCGGGTGCATGGCTCCTCAACCTTGCCAGAACCATCGCAAACAGTCTCGCGGACTGCGGGTACGAAGTTGGCCACTTCAAAATGAGTCTCGAGAACGGACCGGCGCGCTGGCGTATTCATCAGGTTGTGAGTGGCGAGCCGATTGAGCTCGTCGAAGAGGTCCCAGAGTCCCTGTCCCCGCTCGCGCCGCTCCGCCTGCTCGTCAACCTTCGTGCCGAAGGAAGTGCAGAGAATCTCCAGGAAATGATCATCCGGGCCCTGGCGCAGCAAGACGACGCCACGGTGGATTTCGACCAACAAGGAGCCTTCCAACCGGGCAGGCCCGAGCCGACCCACCGGATCGCGTGAATTTTTCCTTCACCGTTTCCCCTTCTCTTCTATCCCATGTCCTGGACTGATATTTACCCCGTCTTCACCGAGGAACAACTCGATGATTTCCACGCCGCTGCAACCCCTTCCGAAAGGAGGGAGCTGGATGAGTGGTATGGCGTCGACCGCATCCTCAATCCCCAGCCTGAAAAAACCGAAATCATCAGCGTTTCGCTGTTCTGGAAGAATGTCCGCGCGGGAGATCCCGCGCTCCCCACTCCAACCCTTGACCTTCTCGGGAACGCGGTCGAGTTGGGTTATGCCAAGCGCTTCAACCCGTGGGACCATTATGTCCTCCCCCTTCTTGAGCAAACTCCCGCCATTCTCTCGAAGAACCCGAAGGCCACCCTGCGCGTCCATCTGGCCCAGGATCTGGAATTCCTCGCCGATCACCTCGTCAAGGCCGGCTGTGAAGTGTGCCTGATGAAGTCATCCTCGATCAACTTCGCCCCCGGAGGCCTTTGGCGCTTTCTCCCGTTTTCGGAGGAAGGCAAGACGGTGACCGTGACGGACACGGACCGGCTGAACGAGATCGAATCCGACCTGCTTCGCACCCGGACGATGGTTAAGGCTGGTCTCGCCGCGTGGCGGGTCCCGGTTCCGGTTGATCTCACCGGAGATTTCCGTGTTTGCTACCTCCCCTTCATGGGGTGTCAGTTCGGCGTGCAGGGAGGGCTGATCAATGTCCGTGAGCTCCTCGACGCTTTCACTTGGCATGCCCTTCACGACCGCATCGACCCTCACGTCCTCTTTCCCAATTGCGGTCCCCTTCCCATCCAATCCCACACTTGGCCGAGTTACGGATTTGATGAATTCTTTATGAATGTGGCCGCCTATCCCCGCCTCGCCCAGGGCGGCATGCACACCTACATTCCCGGTAGCGCCTCTTCGCAGTTATTAACGCTCGATGTCGAATACTGCACTTGGGGAAATCCCAACAGCGAGGTTGTCTATTTCCCGACCGGATCCTGCTGCGGCCAAGCGCCCGTTGGTCAGGAAAACCCGCATCCTTCCGAAGCAGCAGGTCCACTTCCGACACCGGTCCCTCCCGAAGCCACCGCCGAAACCACTTCGGCAGGCCACCCCCCAAAGGTCGCCTTCCTCTTCCTTACCAAAGGGGATCTTCATCAAAGCGGGGTGTGGAAGGAATACCTCGATGAAGCGGGAACGGATGCCGCCCTTTTTGCGCACGTCAAAAATCACCCCGAGCTGTCGGCAGAGTCCCTCCTCGCCAACCACCTGATCGAAAAGCAAATTCCAACAGAATGGGCCGACCTCTCTCTGGTCGAAGCCACCCTTCACCTCCTCGGAGCGGCTCTGCAAGACCGGTCAGTGACCCCCTTTGCTCTGGTTTCCGAAAGTTGTGTCCCGATCCGTCCTTTTTGTGACCTCAAGCGGAGCCTGACCTTGGATTCCCGCTCCCGTTTGTTCGTTCGCTCATGGGAGGATGAGCGGAAAGTGAATGTTCTCCGGGCTCAGCGGGTTGAGAATTTGAACGGGATCCGCAAGGAATTGGCCCACTTTCAGGTCCAATGGATGTGCCTGAATCGCTCCGATGCCCAGCTCATCGTTGACAACCCCCTTCTTCAAAACTTCGCAGGAACCTTTGCGCCGGACGAAGCCTACTTCGCGACGGCTCTCTCCGTGCTCGGGAGACCTCCACTTCACTCGGTGGCCAACCGACACTTCACCTGGACTGATTGGACCCAAAGCGTGAAGAATCCCAGACTGTTTGACCACGTTTCGCCGCAACTTGCAGCGCTCCTGATCGAAAGCGGCTGCTTCTTTGCCCGAAAATTCTCACCTGATTCAAACATTGCGGAATATGCTCTTCACCAAACCGGGACTCGCTCTTTGTCGGCGAGGAGCGACGAGAGCCCCAGTGACGCGACGTCACGGTCTGTTGAGGAAGGACCAGCAGCAAGCGTGGCCTCAACGTCACCAAAGGGGAGCCGTTGCACGCAAAGCGCATCTCCGGACATTCTGGTGCGCGAAGGGGCCGGTGGCCCGGAGGAGGGAAGACACCCGCCATTGTTAGAACCGGAGCGTGGGATTGCAAACGCGAAGAGATCGTGGGACCGTTCCCCATGAGTTCCTCCTGTTGCCAGTCCTCGCCCGAACCCGCTCCGCGGCCGCCGCTGTCCGCCTACACCCCGCTTTTTGTCATTCTTCTTCTCACCGCCCTCGCCGCGGTGGCGAAGCAGGTCGCCTCGCCGGGATGGTCAGGCATGGTCTGGATGCACGACTTCATGGGATTCTTCCTCGTCGTCTTTTCGATGGTGAAACTCTTCGACGTCCGCGCCTTCGCCTCGGGCTTTGCCAAATACGACCTACTGGCGGCCCGCTCCCGTTTTTACGCCCTGCTCTACCCCTTTCTCGAGCTGGCCCTGGGCCTTGCCTACCTCGCGCAATGGCAACCCCGTGCGACCTATCTCGCCACCGTGATCCTTCTCGGCTTCGGCACCCTCGGGGTGGTCAACACGATGCGCCGGGGCGAGCAACTCAACTGCGCCTGCATGGGCGGCATCCTGAACGTGCCCGTCTCCTCCGTGACCCTCGCCGAAAACCTCGGCATGTCCGCGATGGCTCTGGTGATGCTTCTTTTCTAGGGGTGTCGGACTTCTCCGGACAGCGCAGCCCGGCCCTACCCTTGCCGAAAGGGAGTTGGCATAGACCACAAGAAAGGCTAACCCTTTTGGGTCATTTGACGCCCCCCGTTTTTCGAGCAGCTTCCGTCCCCTTTCCATGTATATCGCCTGCCCCCACTGCAACACCTCGCTCGATGTCTCCCCCGAACACTTCGGCCATCAGGTTCAATGCCCCGCCTGCGGGAACCGGCTGACCGTTCCCTCGGGTCCCGAGACGGAACAACAAGCCAGCGAGCCCTCCTCCAAACGCTCACACCCCGAACGAGCCGGCTGGGAAGAACAAGACCACGCCAACGTCAGCTTCCCGGCCAGTTTCGGCTTCGCGGTGGTGTTCACGGCCTCCTTTCTCCTCCTGCTCCTGCCCTTTCAGGGAAACCGGGTGACCGACCTCTTCCTCGACCGCGGCTGGGTCAACTATGTGGAAACCTTCCTCTTCTTCTGGGGGCTCGTCATTCTGGTCATGAAGTGGCGCAAGAACCGCAGCCAGGAGCGCGCCATCCTCCTCAACCTTTTTCCCAACCACCTCGGCAAGGAAATCCACGTCGGCACGGTCGGAGCTTTCATCGACCACGTTTATCAACTGCCGCCCAAACTGCGTGACAGCCTGATGGTGAACCGGATGCGCAAGGCCCTCGAGCTCTTCGAATCCCGCGTCA
>JALQTQ010000144.1 GCA_023263995.1 Akkermansiaceae bacterium
CACGAGAAAGCGTTTCCGCAGTTGCTCGAAGTCCGAGATCACCTTTTCGGCCTCTTCCACCTCTTTGAGCTGAAACTCCAAGCGACTGCGCTGGCTCTCCCGCTGGGACATTTCCAGTGATTCAGCCACTCTTTCCCTCGCCCGACGCACATCATCGAGATTCCGGACCAGATGAGAATCGAGCAACTTCGAAAGAACCTCGACCTGTCTCGAGCGAGGCCCCTGGACCAGCGCCCGACCCTGATCGAAGGCCAGCAAGTCGATGACCTCTTTCACTCCTCCGGTCTGCAGGTAATGCCGCCAAGCCCCCAACCAACCGGCCACGCCCGAAGGGAGCGAGGCCCCTGGATCGTGCACCGTCCACCCCGCTCGCTCAAAAGAAGAGACCAGTTCGGGTGCCACCTCCTCGTCTGCCGTCGCCAATCCGACTTGCGCACTTGGCCGCCCACCTGCCGCCACCTTTTCCACCGCAAGGTCAGCCTGTTGTCGTGGATCACCGGTGAGAAAGACCCCTCCGGATTCGGGCCAAGGAATCTCGCGTGCATTCCAGTCCAATCCCGGCCGCCCCCACTCGTCGACTCGTTCATCAGGAACCAAGACCACCGCCGGAAGGGGAGTCTCCTCCAGGAAGCGCGCTACCACCGGAGGCAGATCCAGCACCCCGGCGATGACCACCTGCCCGACCCGCGACGGTAATTCCAACCGTCCCTCTGCAAGCCGCGACGACTTACTTTGGAATCCCCACGATTCGAGACACCCTTCCACCCTTTCCTCCAGTCTCGCCAGTTGGTCCCAGCGCTCGCGCTCGAATCCGGGCAAAAGGCGTGCCGCCGAGGCGATGCTGAGACCGTTTTCCTGCAAGCTTCGCCGTAAATTAAAAAAGGCCCGCGCAAGACCGAGCGCCCATCCGGGCTCTTCGTCCGATGGGGCCTCCGGAAAAATGGCGGTGTAGTCAGCCCAAGTCTCCACGCCCTCCAAGACCTCGGTCCACGCCAACACTTCCACCGCCTGAGGAGCCGTTCCCTCGGTCTTCAACAAGGCCCCGGTGGTGACCAATGTCGGCGCCAACACCGCACCCCGCTCCGCGAGCCCTTGACGCACCCGACGACCACTCTGAGCAGTGGGCAACAAGACCAGCATTCCGGGCAAATCTCCCCTCTGCTCCCATAGCCAATCAACGAGCGAAGTCAGAAAAGGTCGGTCGGTCGACAGGCAGATTGTTTGGGGAAGCATCGCCGCAGTATCACCACACCCAGAACCTCCTCCAATCAAAAAGCCAACGAACGCACTTCTCAAATCCACTTTCACGGCGCAATCTCCCGCCGGTCGACCGCCCGCTCCTGCCATTCTCGCGATCTGGCAGGCCTCCCGGATGAACCAATGTCTTTGCGGCCAGTCGGCCATCCTTCCAACCCATCTTCCCGCTCCCATGCCCACCCAAATCGGACTCATCTCGCTCGGTTGCGCCAAGAATCTCATCGATTCGGAAATCATGCTCGGTCACTTGCAGGACGAAGGCATGACCCTGATTCCAGATCCTGAACTCGCCGATGCCCTGATCATCAATACCTGTTCCTTCATCGATGTTGCCAAGGATGAGTCGGTGAGCACGATCATCGAGGCGGTCAATGCCCGTCAGGAAGATCCTGCCCGCGAAAAGCAAAAGATCATCGTGGCAGGATGCCTCTCCCAGCGCTTCCAAAAAGAACTGCCCGGCCTCCTTCCGGAGGTCGATGCCTTTGTCGGACTCGATCAAATCACGGAAGTCGCTTCTATCGTTCGACAAACCCTGACCCGGAATCACGACGAGGAAGGAGCCCTTGACACCGTCACCGCCAAGTCACGCTACATCCCGGACTACACCACCCCGCGCTTCCGCCTCACTCCAAACCACATGGCATACCTCAAAATTGCCGAAGGTTGCAACCACACCTGTTCCTTCTGCATCATCCCCAAAATCCGGGGTCAACACCGCTCACGCGAACAGGACTCTATTGTCCGCGAAGCCCGGGGCCTCATCGCACAAGGGGTCAAGGAAATCAACCTGATCTCGCAGGATACCACCTACTTCGGCATGGACAAATGGCAGGGACGAGGCAACCGACCCAAGCCCACCTCGGGCGTCGATTCCTCACGCGGCGAGTCTCTCGCTACCCTGATCCGGGCGCTCAATGAGATCGAGGGTGACTTCTGGATTCGCCTCCTCTACACCCACCCGGCCCACTGGTCCGATGAATTGATCGAAACCATCGCCGAATGCCCCAAGGTGGCTCGCTATGTCGACATCCCTTTGCAGCACATCTCCGATCACATGCTCGCGGAGATGAACCGCAAAACCAACGGTCAATACGTTCGCGACCTCCTCGAACGAATGAGAGAAGGCATCCCCGACCTCGCGATCCGTACCACTTTCATCACCGGCTTCCCCGGTGAAACCGAGGCCGACCACCTCGAACTCCTCGCCTTCATCCAAAGTTTCAAGTTCGAGCGTTGCGGCATCTTCCAATATTCAAAAGAAGAAGGAACCCGCGCTTTCAAGCGCTCCGACCAGATCCACCACGCCACCCGCAAAAAACGCCACCGCGAATTGTCCTCAGCCATCGACCAAGTCGCCCAAGTCGTCAATGAAGCCCAGCTCGGCAAGTCGCTGCGCGTCCTCGTTGAGGAGGAGGGTATCGCGCGATCGATGTGGGATGCTCCCGACATCGACGGCCGCATCTTCGTTCCCATCGATTCCCCCGTCGGGGAGTTTATCGAGGTCACCGTCAAAGACCACCGGGGATACGATCTGATCGCGGGCTGAGGTCATTTCCCGGCCAGCCAAGCAACAGCTCCCGGCACGATGCGACGCCAGCCGAGTGCCCGCACTAGGGCTGCCAGGGTTTCACCTTCCGAACGACGCGGGACCACCGAGGTTTCCTCAAGGAGATCCGCGACCAGCGAGGCCGCGGCCCGCTCAACCGGCAAGGTCAGCCAAAGTAAGATGGTCGAAAGCCCCAACGAGGCCGATACCACCGCCACCGCCCAACTCCCGCCAAGCCGCCCGATGATCAAAGCGAAGGCCATGACAATGATGGTAAAGGCCGGGAAGGAAGCGCCGAATTTTACGGCCCACGCCCGCCATTTGACCACCTTGTCCTGTTTCCGGGCCATCAACACGAGGCCCGCCAACAGACCGGCTTCCGCCACTTCGGGCGCCTTTCGCGATCCCGCCAACGAGGGAGGCAGGACCAACTTCTCCGGTCCCACCACCAAAAACGGACGCTTCTTTTCCACCACCTCAACATGACCTGCTCCATTGCGAGCCAAAATCCGCTCCACCAATTCCCGGCCGGTCACTCCCAATTCAGTTCCACCCTGTTTTCGCAAGGGACCGTCACTCAAGAATTTCCTCACCAAGAATGACAGGATTAATGGGACCAACCCACTCAAAAGAAAAAATCGGGCAAACATCTTTGCCCACGAGACTCACCTTGAATCGCGGACTTTTGAATTTCAATTTTTACTTTTTCCGACAGGTTTCACTCACACCCCACTCCCACTCAAACTCATGGAAGCAGAACATCAGGACCCGAAACCGGAAAATAGTGCCCCCCCGGTGGCCAATCAAAACCTGATCATTGGCATCGTCATGGGAGCAGCCATCCTACTCCTCCTTCTTCTCGTCATCAGCCAGCAATTCGGAGGAAACCGCGATGCCATCGATCATTCAGAAGCCACCGAGCTCCGACGCAAACTGGAGGAGGAAAAACGGGACTTGGAACATCGCCGCCTCGCCAGCCTCTCCGGGCCCACGGTCGATCCCGAAGTGCTTGGCACCCGGATCAAAAGTGACGTCGAGACCCTCGCCCGCAGCAACCAGGAACTGATGATGCAGCTGGCCCAAGATCGCACCGCCGCCCAACGGGCCGAAATGCTGCAGCGCCAACTGGATCAAGAACGCCAAACTCGCTCCGGAATGGTCGACCAGTCCCAGGTGGCCCAACTGCGGAGCGAACTGAAGCTCGCCCAATCCGAAGTCACCCGCCTGCAGGAAGAACTCCGAAAAGTGCAGAACCAAGAAACGTCGATGATCGACCCGAACGCCTTCGCCTTGGTGAAGGGCGAACTTGAGGAAGTCCGCAAGTCAAATACCAACCTCCGCCACGAGAACCAGCGTCTCATCACCGAGCTGGCGGGATCCAAGTTGTTTGTCACTCAGAACAACCTTTCTCCTCGCGCCGTGACCTTGTATCGCGAACTGGAGAAGCTGGAAACCAAGGACCATCGTGAGCGCCTCGCAATTTATGACCAGCTTAAAGCCTTGGTCAAAGCCTCGGTCGAGGAAACCATTTCCTTCCAGACCGGGAGCGCCAACATCAACCCGGAGCACGAAGTCCACCTCAAGGATATCGCGGTCCAAGCCCCGGACACTTCCTTCTTCCTCGTGGTCGGCTATGCCTCACCCACCGGCGATTCCCAAGCCAACGAAGAACTTGCGTCCAAGCGCGCCACCCGCGTTGCCGCAATGGTGAACTACCTCAAAAAAGAAGGTCAGGAAGTGCAAGCCGTCTATCTTGGGGAAGGTAGCCGCTTTGGCCCCGCAGATGGCCCCAATCAAGTCTGCGAAGTCTGGCAAATTCGCCCCTGACCCCACCGGCAAGCGAGTTCATCTCCCCTGCACTGCCGGGGCCTCGGCAAAGGCCCGAGCCCGACCACGGACCTTTTTTTCCACCCCCGGCTCACGGCCTTTCTCCGTAAAGACCGCCAGCCCCACCACCCCGACATTCCGGGTCTCGCCGTGCCGCAGGTTGGCGTAAGATGATCCAACCGAGGAAAACTTGAAGCTCGCCACCTTCTCTTCACTCGTCCGGAATCCGCTCACCACCATTTCCCTGCCCGGCGCAATAAGGTATCCCCGCTTTTTGATCGAAGCAGGCTGACCATCCATGACATCTAACCCGTCCACACTCAACACGACCTCAAGACGGGCATCACAAAGGTTGCGAACCTTGATTTGATATTCCCTCCCTTCCTGCCCGATGACAAAACGGTCTCCCCTCCACCAGGCATGACTCAAGGTCCCCCAACGACCGACCATTCCCCATTCCACCAACCCATCTGCCGCCTTCTGCAACGCAGAAGGAACATAAAAATGATCCACCCCCATCGCCTCCGCACCCCCGGCATCATTATAACGAAGGATCGAAATGCCCCGTGGCTTGTCCGATGATCTCACAAAATTCCGGTAGGTCATGCGCGACTCCACTTCTCGCCCCCAACCCGTGGCAATCCCCGTCCGCTTCTCTGGCACCCCCATCAAATCGGCATCTCCGCCGCCGGAAGGCGACTCCTCCACTGATACCGGAGGCACAGACCTCCGCACCCCCATGGGATCACCCGAACAACTGGCAAGCCAGCCCGCCATCCCAAACATCAATCCCCGCATCATCCATCTTCCTACGTTCATCGTAGTGCTGAAAAACCAGCAAATGAGAAAACGGTCAACCTTAAAATGCTGTTTTTTTAACACTTTGACTTTTTCCGGAATGACTTTATGGTCCTGTCGACCTTCTCCCGGCCTTCGGTCAGAGCAGTAGCCATTCCTATGAGATTCAGCCGGCTTTTCTCACTCTCTGTTCTTGCTGTCCTGCTGTCGGCATTGGCGAGCTGCAGCTCCGGCCCTCCGGCACCGAATCCGAAGCAAACAAAAATCCTATCGGCGAAGTTGGTCAATCCGCATCCTCGTGGCAGTTACGCACACTTCACCTATCGCCCTTATCCTTCGACGACGAGGACGTGGAAGAATGACGTCCTCCTCGCCAAAGCCAACCGCTCGAACACCAAAGTAAAGATCAACCTCTCGAAACAGCGAGGATTTCTCCTTGTGGACGACCAAATCGCAATGGATTACCGCATTTCCACCGGAGGCTCGAAGTATCGTACTCCAACCGGGGCCTACAAGATCATCGAGAAAACCCGCTCCAAAAACTCGAATCTTTACGGAAAAATCAGGGATGCCACCGGCAAAGTCGTGATGACCGACGCCGACACCCGCATCCATACCGTGCCAGAGGGTGGAACGTTCGAGGGTGCCAGCATGCCCTACTGGATGCGCCTCACGAGAAGCGGCATCGGGATGCACCAAGGGGATGTGAAACGGACTTACGCCTCGCACGGCTGCATCCGGACCCATTCTTCCGCAGTGTCCATCGTCTACGCCAAGACAAGCATCGGCACCCCGGTGAAAATCGTCAACTGACCCCGCACGCTCTCAGGTGATCGGAGCGCTCCACCCGTTGTGGCCACAGGGCTGACGAGAGCGGATCAATCGCGCAGGAGGTTCCAGGCGCAAACCAACGCTTTGACCCCAGCCATTTCAATCGAGGAATCACACCCCACCCCCCAGAGGATGACCCCGTCATCCCTTCGCAACTGGACATAGGCGGCCGCCTCAGAGCTGGAACCTCCCCGCACCGCATGCGATCGATAATCGGTCAGGGTAAAGTCCTTGAGGCCATTTTCCTCGAGGGCATGAACAAAAGCGTTGATCGGCCCATTCCCGATCCCTTCCACGGCCCGCTCTTTCCCGTCGATTGAAATGATGGCCTTGCACGCGACCTCTCCCCGTTCTGCCTGATGATGGTCCAGTTCGTAGTCGACCAGCGCCATCGGGGACGAGAGGTTGACGAATTCCTCGTCGAAGACCTTCCCGACTTCGGCCGCCGAAAGCTCCTCGCGTCGTTCGTCGGCCAAATCATAAACCCGTTTGCCCACCTGCGGATGCATCGTTTTGGGAAGATCGAACCCATGTTCCTGGTCGAGGATGTAAGCGACTCCGCCTTTGCCTGACTGAGAATTGATGCGGACGATCGCCTCATAACTGCGCCCGATATCGATGGGATCGATGGTCAGATAGGGGACGCCCCAGCGCTCCTCGCTGTCCTTCGCCCTTCGATCCAGGCCCTTTTTGATGGCATCCTGATGGCTCCCGGAGAAGGCGGTGAAGACAAGTTCGCCGGCATAGGGCTGGCGGTCCGGCACTGTCATGCGGGTGGTTCGTTCGTAGATTTCGCGCAATGCCGAAAGATCGGAAAAGTCGAGCCCGGTTTCGATGCCGTGGCTGTTCATGTTCAAGGCAACGATCACAATGTCGAGGTTGCCGGTGCGTTCTCCGTTTCCAAAGAGAGTTCCCTCGACCCGATCCGCTCCGGCCAGAAGTCCCAACTCGGTGGCCGCGACCCCGGTCCCACGGTCGTTGTGAGTGTGCAGGGAGACCATGACCGAGTCACGACGGGAGAGATGACGGCACATCCACTCGATTTGGTCGGCATGGACATTCGGGGTACTCCATTCGACGGTGGCCGGGAGATTCAAAATGATTTTCTTTTCCGGAGTCGGTTCCCAAACGTCCATCACGGCCTCGCAACACTCGAGGGCGAAATCCAACTCGGTATCCGAAAAGCTCTCGGGTGAGTATTGCAGAACGATTTCGGTTTCGGGCACGGTCGGGACCAGCTCCTTCACCACCTCGGCACCGGTCACCGCGATGGCCTTGATGTCCTCGCGGGAGGCGTCCCCAAAAGTGACGCGGCGCTGAAGGGTGCTGGTAGAATTGTAAATGTGCACGATGACCCGGCGAGCGCCCTTGATCGCCTCAAAGGTTCGCTCGATGAGGTGCCGCCGCGTTTGCACCAGAACCTGGACGGTGACATCGCCGGGGATGCGATCCTCGTCAATCAGACGCCGCATAAAGGCAAACTCAGTGTCACTGGCCGAAGGAAACCCAATCTCAATTTCCCTGAAGCCCACCCGCACCAGCATGTCAAACATCTCGAGTTTCTCCTCCACGGTCATGGGAACCGGAAGGGCTTGGTTACCGTCTCGGAGGTCAACCGAGCACCAGATCGGAGCCTTCGATATCACGTGGTCGGGCCACGTCCGGTCGGGCAAATCGACAACCGGGAATGGACGATACTTTTTGATGGAGTCGGTCTTCATTGCTTCAATCGTGATTTCGATCGAGCCCACCGGCTGTCTTCGGAGATCGCGGTGCTGTTGGAATCAGAATGACTCTTATTAAGGCGAAAAAGTCGATTGGCCCAAAACGTCCCGCGAACCCGAACTCTTTCAGAGTCCGAGTTGTTGTCCCAGAAGAAATACCAAAGGATGAGCCACGGGCGAAGAAAAGACCAGCTATCCCGCTTTGTCACCCCCAAATTATCGCAAGCACAACGATTGCTTCCGCACCCGCTCACTGACTTCCTCCTGCTGCCATTTCCCGACGGATCGATAAATCCGTGCCACCAAGCCCCTCTCGGGATCCCGGCTTGATCTGTGGGATCGTCGCCC
>JALQTQ010000145.1 GCA_023263995.1 Akkermansiaceae bacterium
CCGCGAAATATGCCTCGGCCTTTTACGGACCCTTCCGGGGGGCTCTCGGGTCAGCCCCAAAGGCAGGCGACAAAAAAACATATCAGATGGACCCGGCCAACCGACGGGAGGCCCTTCGGGAGTTGGCCCTCGACGAAAGGGAAGGGGCCGACATGGTGATGATCAAGCCGGCCGGAGCCTATCTCGATATCGTCAGCGAAGTGCGGAGAGCGACTCCTCTGCCAGTGGCGGCTTATCAGGTGAGCGGGGAATACCTTATGATCAAGAGCGCGGCGGCGGCCGGCTGGGTCAATGAAAACGCCGTCATGATGGAAAGCCTCATTGCGATCAAGCGGGCTGGGGCGGATGTGATCTTGAGTTATTTTGCCAAGGAGGCCGCCCGGAGCTTGAGGCCGTAGAGCGGGGAATGGGCGTAATGAAAGGCTCTCGCTACCACCTCCCCGGGCGCCTCACCGGAGTCTCCGGTCTACCGCGTCGCGTTGGGATTGAGATTGAGATGTCAGGCATCGGGCTCGCTGTCATTGCCGAAGAATTGATTGCGGCGTATGGCGGATCGGTTGAGACGGTTTCGAAGTATGAATGGCAGGTCAACGGATCGTCCCTGGGAGACTTCCGGGTGGATCTTGATTTCGAGTACCTCCAAAAAATCGGGCGCGGTGATTTTGATCGGGAATGGGCGCGTGAAATCGAAGACCTGGCGGCGGATGCCCTTCAGGCCTTGATGGCGAATGTCATTCCCTGTGAACTCATCACTCCGCCCTTGGCCTTCGAGTGCTTGGGCGAACTTGATGCGGTGGTCGAACGTTTGCGTGAGCGCGGAGCCAATGGCACCCGTTGGGCCCTCCTTGCGGCCTTCGGACTGCATCTCAACCCCGAACCGCCTGACTTGGAGGCCGCGACCATCCTCGCTTTCTTGAGGGCATTTGTGTGTTTACGGGCTTGGCTCGAAGCCCGGGAAGAGGTGGTATTGAGCCGAAAGCTCACGCTTTTCATCCGGAGCTACCCGATTGAATACGAGGAATTGATCTTGGACGAAGACTACGAGCCTTCGCTGGAAGAGCTGACCAATGACTATTTGAGATACAACGCCAGTCGCAACCGCATGCTCGATCTGCTCCCTCTCTTGGCCCATCTGGATGAAGAGCGAGTGGTGGCGGCTGTGGGTGGGCAAAAACTACGCAAGCGCCCGACCTTCCACTATCGCTTGCCTAACTCTGATATCGATAATGTGGATTGGGGGGTGTGGCGTAGCTGGAACGATTGGATGCAGGTCGAGAGTCTGGCCGGGGACGAGGCGCGGCTCAGGGAAGTCTGCCGCGCCTGTCGGAGAAGCCTCGATGCCGGTTACTTTTCGCACGATTATCATTTCTGGAAAGATGAAGTGAAGCAATGGCTGGGCGACCCGAGATAGCGGTCACGGGGTCCGATGGGCCCCTCGCGTTTGCGTGGTGGGCCACCCGCTTGGCTGTTTTTCTCTCAGGTGGCCGGGCCGTCCGGCTGACCCCGGCGAATTTTCGCGAACACCAGAAGGAAGGATTCCGGGCCGTCATCATCGGCGGAGGTAACGACATCGACGCCGAAATGTATGGCGGGAAAAACACCGGGCGCAGCCCGATCGATGCGGAACGGGATCGCTTCGAGAGCGAGATGGACCGGCATGCCCTGGTGACCCATCTTCCCATTCTCAGGATTTGCCGGGGGATCCAATTGATCAATGTGGTCCTGGGAGGCTCCCTTTTTGCGGATATCAGATCGATGCGCCGCCTGACCTCGAACCGCAGGACGCCTTTTCCTCGCAAGACCGCGCTCGCGGAAGAGGAAGGAATTTTGCGCAGGATCATCGGATCAGAACGATGGAGGATCAACAGCCTGCACAGCCAAGCGATCGAACGGCTCGGCGAGGGGTTGCGGGTGGTGGCGAGAGATCTCGATTCCTTCGTCCAGGCTTTCGAGTCTTCCCGCCACCGCTGGCTTGTTGGAGTGCAGTGGCATCCCGAGTATCTCCTTTACCTGAGCGGCCAGCTCCGGATTTTCCGCGACCTCGTGGCTCAAGCTCGCCACGCGGCCCCAGAATCGCTCATTCTTGAGGAGGAGGAATGACCGCTTACTTCTTGATCTTCGGGGCTGCCTTTCTTGCGGCCACCCTGCTTCCCTTCTACTCCGAAGTGCTTGTGGTCGGGTTGGCTGTCGATCGCCCCGACGAATGGCTCTGGGTCTGGCTGGTGGCCACCCTCGGCAATACTCTCGGCTCGGCGTTCAACTGGCTTTTGGGACGTTACCTCCTCCGCTATCCGGGCCGGAAATGGTTTCCCTTCAAGGCTGATGGTATCTCGCGTTCCCAACAGTTGTTTCAAAAATACGGGGTCTGGTCGCTCTTGATGTCGTGGGCCCCGGTCGGCGGCGATGCCCTGACCTTCCTTGCTGGGGTCATGCGAGTGAAATTCCCCGTCTTTTGGATCTTCACCTTCGTTGGAAAAGGGGCCCGGTATTTGGTGGTGATTTTGGTGGCTCAGGCGGTCTGGTAATTTCTTTGCTTCTTTGCAAAAGAGAGCAAGAGAGCTACCGCACAACCCGTAAACACCGGCCAAGATGAGTGAAGACAAGGTCGCGGTTCAGAGACTGCATGAGAGCTACGGGCGCATGAAGGAGGAATTATCCCGCGTCATCGTAGGACAGGAAAAGGTGGTCGAGCAAGTCCTGATGGCGATGTTCTGCCGGGGGCACGCTCTCTTGGTGGGGGTCCCGGGCCTGGCCAAGACCCTCCTGGTGTCGACTGTGTCAAAAGCTCTCGATTTGGAATACAAGCGAATCCAGTTCACCCCGGATCTGATGCCGGCTGATATCACGGGGACTGATGTGCTGGAGGTCGACCCCGAGACCGGTCATCGTGGCTTCCGTTTCGTCAATGGCCCCCTTTTTGCGAGCATGGTGCTGGCGGATGAAATCAACCGGACTCCCCCCAAGACCCAGGCCGCCTTGCTCGAGGCGATGCAGGAGGGACATGTCACGGTGGGCGAGCGGACCCTCGAACTTCCCAAGCCCTTTTTTGTCTTGGCAACCCAGAACCCGATCGAGCAGGAGGGGACCTACCCGCTTCCGGAAGCCCAGCTGGACCGCTTTCTTTTCAACATCGTGGTCGATTATCCCAGCGGCGAGGAAGAGCGAGAGATTATTCGACGCGTGACCAGCCCGAGTTCCGCTGAAATCACCCCGTTGATGACCGGGCCGGAAATCATCCAGTTGCAGGAGGTGGTGAAACGGGTTCCCGTCGGTGATCACGTCATCGACTTCGCGGCCAAGTTGGCTCGGGCCACCCGTCCGGCTTCCGACGAAGCTCCGGATTTTGTGAAGGAGATGGTGGGCTGGGGAGCAGGTCCGCGGGCCGGGATTTCCCTGATTTCGGCCGCCAAGGCCCATGCCGTCCTGCGGGGGCGGGTTCATGCCACCAATGGCGATGTCGCCGCCGTCGCTCTGCCGGTCCTGCGTCATCGGGTCCTGACCACCTTCAATGCCGAAGCGGCAGGAGTGAAAAGCGATGACATCATCAAGCGCCTCATCGAGGAAATCGGGGGCTCGGATGCTGAAATCAAGATCTAGTCGGGCAGAAAGAGACACGCGGAATGGCGGCGACACCTGATCATCTCAAGATGCCCGAGTGCATGCATTTGCTGGCACCCGAGGTGATCGGCTCGCTGCGTCGCCTCGAATGGCTCTCGCGACTCCGCAAGCAAGGAACCCTCACCGGACGTCACACCAGCCCGGACAAGGGGGTGTCAGTTGAGTTCGCCGAGCACCGCGAGTATGCCCGCGGCGATGATTTGCGAAATCTCGATTGGCGGGTGATGGCCAAGAGCGATCGCAACGTCATCAAGCAATACATCGAAGAAACGAACCTTCGGGTCACCATGGCCCTCGACATCTCGGGATCGATGACCTTCAGGGGAGATGTCTCTGCGTTTTCGAAACTCGAATATGGGCAATATCTCGCGGCGGCCCTCTCCTATCTCTTCATCAAGCAGGGAGATGCGGCGGGATTGGTGACCTTTGATGACCAACTCCGGGTTTCGATGCGGGCCGAGAATCGTCCCAGTCAGGTCCGACGCATTTGTGAGAAACTCCATGACACTGCGCCAGGTAAGGAGACCGGGGTGGGGACGGTGCTGCATGAAGTGGCTGAGAGGATCCCACGTCGAGGGCTAGTCATCCTCATCAGTGATCTTTTTGACGAACCCGCGGATCTGGTCGAGGCCCTTCACCATTTCGACTACCGGCAGCACGAGTTGGTGGTCTTTCATGTCTTGGCCGAGGAAGAACTGAAATTTCCTTTCCGCAATTTCCAGCGGTTTCGTGATCTTGAAGGGGTCGAGGAGATGTTACGCATCGACCCTCAGGCGGTGCGGGCGACTTATCTTGAAAAGCTGAAGGCTTTCATCAACTCGGTTGAATCAGTGTGTGGAAACCTGCGGGCTGACTACGTTCCGGTTTCGACCAAGACGCCGGTCTCTGAGGCCTTGGTCCGCTATCTGGGAAGGAGGCGGAAGTAAGATGCTGTTCCGCAATCCATGGTTGCTGGCTGGGTTGGCTGGGGTCCTGATCCCGGTCATCTTGCACCTCATTCGACGTCAGGCGGCCAAGCCATACGACTGGGGTGCAATGCGCTTTCTCTTTGACACCGTGGCGGCGCGCAGGCGGCGCATGGAGTGGGAGGATTTCCTCTTGATGATTGCCCGATGCCTTCTACTCGCGTTGGTGGTGCTCGCGCTATCCCGTCCATTCGTGCCACCCGATTCTCAGATCCCGTGGTTGTTTGTGCTCCCGCTGGGCTTGATTGGGATCGCGGCTTTCGGTGGATCGTTCGTTCTTTCATCGCGCCGGGGAAAGTGGACCGCACGGGTGCTGGCCCTGCTCGTGCTCGGTGGTGCCGGGTTCTTGGTTTGGCAGGAACGGGTCCTGAACCTGAAGCGCTTCCAAACGAGCGAGCGACGGGATATCGCCCTGATCATCGACGGCTCGACCTCAATGCAGATTCGCGAGAATGGCAAAACCGCCTTTGAGCGGGCCTTGGAGGAAGCGAGGGTTTTCGTGAATGAGGCGCCGAAGGGAACTGCTTTTTCGGTGGTTCTGGGTGGGCCGGCTCCCGAACTCAAGACAGGCACTCCGCTGACCCATCGGGCCGACGTGATCGAGGTGCTCGATTCTCTGGAGCCGGTGGGTGGCCCGTTCCGGGCCCACGAGGCCCTCGGGGTGGCCACTCTTTCATTGGCGGAAGGACGAGGCAGCACCAAAGATCTCGTCGTCTTCACCGATCTGCAGCGTCTCGGTTGGCAACTGGAAAGCCCCACCTCGTGGTCGAACTTGGGTGAGGCCTGGGACGGTTTGCCGGATGGGGCGAGGCCCCGCCTCTTGGTGCGCTCGTTGGCACCTCCCGAAAAAGTCCGCAATGTTTCGGTAACCGGGATCGACTTGTCTCGCTCGATCATCGGGACTGATCGTGAGGTCGTGATCAAGGTGACGGTGGAGAATACCGGGACTGAAGTGGTCACCCCGGGGATCATGCGGGTCACTGCTGGCGATCAGGAACTCGAGTCCAAAGGCTTGGGGCAGATGGCGCCGGGCGAAAGTACGGTCATCGATTACCGGCATCAGTTTGCCACCGTTGGTCCTCAGGTCATCCGGGTTGAGTTGGCGGGAAATGACGACTTGGCAGCTGACGATGCCGGAGAAACCGCTCTCTGGGTCAAGAAGTCGCTGCCGGTTCTGATTGTCGAGGGCAACGCTGGAGCCTCGTTTTTCAACCGGGCCGGCGGCTACCTCGCGCTGGCCCTGGCACCAGTCTCGGGTAACGAGGAAACTTTTGTCGATCCCCGCGTGATCGATGCCGCAGCCCTGACCCGGGAAGAGTTGACCGAAGAGGCTGTCGTCATTCTAGCGGATGTGGCTCGGCTTCCCTCTTCGGTGGCGGTGAAGCTCTCCGATTTCGTGGTCAATGGCGGCGGCCTCTGGGTCATCGCGGGGCCCAAGGTCGAGCCGGAATTTTACCGCGATTGGCGGGGCGGGGACGGTCCGGTGGTTCCGCTGAAATTGGGCCCGATGGCCTACCCCGAAAACGGCGTCCGGCTCGCTCCGGGGAGCTTTGATCATCCGGTGCTTGCTCTCTTCAAGGACAAGGCCGGCGAGGATCTCGCCCAGGCTCCTGTCGACGGCTTTCGCGAGACTTCAAGCCCCGCCGAGGGGTCTGTGTCTGCCGCCCGCTATGACAATGGAGAGATTTTTCTCGCCCTGCGCAATTACGGGAATGGCCGGGTCATCGTGACCACGACCGCCCTGGATGCCCGCGTGGGAGGGCTACCGGCGCGCCCGGTTTTTGTTCCTCTGGTCCATGAGTTGACCAACTGGCTCGCGGGTGGTCAGACCGTCGATCTCAATGTGCGCGCAAGCTGGCAGCCCACCCTGGCCTTGCCGTCCGGCGGGGGGCTGAGTGCTCGTTATCAGAGTCTCGCCGGGCGTGGAAAGTCGCTCAGGCGGATTGACCCGATGATCAATTTCAACTGGGAAGAACGGGCCCCGACAGAGGGAGTCCGGCGGGACCGCTTCGAGGTTATTTGGGAGGGCGGTCTGATGCCGCCGATCAGTGGGGACTATCATTTTGTCTCGGTGGTGGACGATGCCCTCGAGGTCACCTTGGATGGCCAGGAGCTCTTCGGGGGAGCGGAAGGCTCGGCCCGCAGCGACGCGGTCGCGCTGACAGCTGGAAAGATGGTTTCCTTCACGGCCCGCTATCTGGAGGAAGGAGGAGAAGCTTTTGTTCGTTTGAAATGGGAGCGACCCGATGGCGTGGTGGAAATCGTGCCGTCCTCGGTTTTTAGTCCGGTGGGAACCGATGAGGATGACCTCGTTCTCGGGGAAGCGGAGGCTCGCGACCCGATGGGAAGAGACCGCGGGGTGAGTGCCCTTTTAGGACGGCGGGGGAAACTCCTCGAGGTCGCAGGTTCGGCTATTCCGGGGGAATACGAGGTGGGCGTTCCTGAAAGCATCCGTGGTCTCCTCGATGATCGAGCCGAAGTCCCGGTCGTCGTGGAACGTGAGGGTGCAGAGAGCCGGATGGACTCGTGGAATGAGGACGACCGCAATCTGGTGCGGCGGGAAATTGATCTGATTGAAGTGAGGTCGGCCGCCGACGTTCTGGCGGCGCTTCGAGGCGAGGGTTTCGGGAGGGAGATTTGGCAAATTCTAGCTCTGGCTGCTCTCGCCCTGTTTTTCTTGGAAGGCCTATTGGCTCGCTGGGTCTCAAAATCCCGCAAGGCCGGAGAGGAGATCAAGGTGGACTTTGAAAAGCGGGACGAAGTGCCTGAGGCTTTTTTGAAATCGGTGGTCAAGACGAAAGGAGGAGGACGATGAGGATTCTGGTGCGTGGAGTATTCATCTTTTTTGCGCTTTGGGGTGTGGTCTTTTTTCTGGGACGTGGGTTGGTGCTCTCGCCCTTCTGGCCTGAATGGCTGATCCCGCTCATTGGTGCCCTTGGGGCCGAAATGGTGCTGTGGAGTTACCGCTATGAACGAGGCTCGGTCAGTCCACGCCGGGGACGGTGGTTGACAGCCCTGCGGCTGTCCGAGTTGGCTATCCTCCTTTGGATCCTCCTGCAACCGGTCTGGAGCCGCTACGTCGATCGGGAGATCGAGCGGGAAGTGATCTTGATGATCGACGATTCAGCCTCGATGGATCTCATTGATGACGGGCAAACCCGAACTCGTTTGGAGCTCGCCCGAGAGCAATTGGAGGCAAGCGGCCTATTGGCCGAATTGGAGGGTAAGGTCGGGGTGCGTGAAGTGCGCTCTGCCCGCCGGGCCCTTCTCAGCGATACCTCTGAAGTGGAAGGATGGGATCAGGCCACCGATCTTGCCAGCGGGCTGGAGTCTGTCCTCGATCAGGTTCCGCCCGACCAGTTGGCCGGGGTGGTCTTGCTCAGCGACGGTCGTCACAACCGTCCCGGAAGTGTCGAGGATGTCGCTCGCCGCTACGGGATCCTCGATGCCCCGGTGGCGGTGATTCCAAGTGGGAGCGAAACTCCCCCCAAGGATGCTGCCATTGTCTCGGTCCGGTCGCCTGACTCGGTCTACCTCGGCGACCGAATCCGGGTGGGGGCTTTGCTGAAATTTGATGGTTACCGCGGTAAAAAAGCCCGGCTGCAGCTCTTTGCCGGTGATGAGGAACTGGAATCACGGGAAATCTCCATCCCGCAAGATCGCTACCGCGAAGAGGTTCGTTTCCGTCACGCCCCTCAAAGCGACGGTGTCGGCCAATATCGCCTCGTCCT
>JALQTQ010000146.1 GCA_023263995.1 Akkermansiaceae bacterium
AAGGCGGTGGCCGAGGCCCATGGATTTTCCCTTCCCGGAGCGGCTCACTTGGTGGGTCGCGGGGGCCTTTTTGAAATTTTTACCCCGAAAAACGGAATCGCGATCCAAGCCGCTGAGGAACAGGTCCGAGAGACTGATCCCGTCATTTCCGGCATGCTGGGGTTCTGACTGCCCGACATTTTCCTCATGATGACCCTGACCCATCCCATCCCTTTCCCTGGATTTGGGGCGCTGGTGCGCCTCGCTTTTCCGGGTGGACGGGTGACGCCTCGGCTGTGTGTCGAGAGCAACCCGGATGGGACGGACGACGAAGGGATTCTCCCATTTTATCATCAGTCGATCCTGCTCGACGAGGTGGTGGAAGCGCTTGTTCCGGGGCCCGGAAAGTTGATTGCCGATGGGACCTTGGGCGGGGGAGGGCACACCGAGGCTTTTCTGCGGGCCGGGGCCACCGTGAAGGGGATCGACCGGGACCCTGAGGCGCGGGTCCATGCCTCGCAGCGTCTGGCTTCATTTGGAAATCGTTTTGAGGCAGTGGCAGGGTGTTTCAGCGAGATGTCCGAGTTGGCCCGGCAGGGCAACTGGGGGGGGCTCGATGGCATCTTGCTTGATCTTGGGGTTTCCTCGCACCAGCTCGATGAAGGGGGACGGGGATTTTCTTTTCGCCAGGATGGACCGCTTGACATGAGGATGGGGAACACCGTGGTGACTGCTGCCGATCTCGTCAATGGCCTAGACGAAGCCCGTCTTCGCCAACTTTTCTGGGATTTGGGAGAAGAACGATCGTCGCGGAAGATCGCGGCTTGGATCGTCGCGGCGCGTGCCCGTCAGCCCTTTAAGACAACCCTGCAACTGGCCGATGGCATTGCGTCCCTTCTGGGTCGGAGAGGGCGCACCCATCCCGCCACCAAGGTTTTTCAGGCTCTTCGCATGGAGGTCAATGACGAGCTGGGCGAGTTGCACCGTTTCCTCAACGAGGCCCCGGGTCTTTTGAAGCCGGGTGGCCGTCTGGCCATCATCACTTTTCACAGTCTTGAGGACCGGATGGTCAAGCAGGCCTTCCGCGAGGCTTCGCTGGCCCAGCTGGACCGCCCGGAATGGCCCGCCCCGCGTCCCAATCCTGCTCGGGTCTACCGCCTCCTGACCCGCAAGGGGGTCGCTCCCTCGGCGGAGGAAATTGCCCGCAACCCACGCTCTCGGAGCTCGCGCCTCCGGGTGGTGGAACGTCTCGAATCCCTGTCTGCCCCGTGAATCATGAATCGCCGTAAAAACACCTCCAGCCTTGGATTTTCATCCCTCGTCCTGCTCGCCATTGCGGTGGGCATCGTCTCGGCCAGCGGGATTGCGTATGTGGTGATCAAAAACAAGCAGCTCACCGCCCGAAGCCAGATTGCCGAGGTGCAGAAGCGGATGGCCGCGCATGAGGTGTCCATCACCCTTTACAAATCCGACATCGAGGAAATCCTGGGATTCATCCGTCTTCGTCATCAGCTCGACGCGCAGAAGTCCAAGCTCACGGAAATCCGGTTCGTCGAGGTTTACCAGTCATCCGATGAGGAAAGGCCAGCCCAAGACAGTGTCGTCCAAAAGTAGGAGATCATGATGGATACCGGTTTCAAATGTCGTGCCTTCCTTGTTTGTCTGGTTCTGGTGACCGGGCTCAGCTGTCTTTCGGTCAAGCTGATTTCCCTTCAGGTGTGGGATCGGCGGCTTTCCGACACGAGCAACGTGCCCCGATTCAAATTCCGCGAGCGCATTCCGGCCAAGTGCGGCAACATCTTGGACCGCAATCAAAAAGTGATCGTTCAAAACCGGCCCGAGGCCAACCTCATTGCCGACCGGAACCACCTCACCTTCACCGATATCCTCCTTCCGGCGGTGGCTCATCGTTATGCCTCTCAAACCGCCGACTGGAGCACCTCCGACGAGAAGGAGAAGAATGCCAAGCTCGCGGAAGTCACGCGCCGCTTGAAGAAGTCGCTTTCCCCTGATGAGTTGATTGAAGAACATCTGGGGTATGCTGCCGAGGTGATTGGGGCGAAGATTGGTATGCCGGCCTCGGCCTTGATCGAACGGGTGAATTCCGGGAAGACCCGGGTGGTCGTGAGCAAGGGCCTTCGTGAAGACGTCGCCAGGGAGATCGAGAAGGAGTTGCAGGCCCGCAGGATTCAAGGCTTCACCTTCGAACGCTATCAAGAGCGCTTCTATCCCATGCCGACCTTCGCGCCCCATATCGTGGGTTTCCGAAATCATGAAGGAGTAGCCCAAGCCGGCCTCGAGAAATCGATGGACCACATTTTGTCGGGCCGGGATGGCGAGCGCATCCTGCAGCAGGATGAAAACGGATTGGTGAATCTGACCGAGCCGGCCCAAGTCATCCCGCCACGCATGGGGAAGCATGTCCGCACCACGCTCGACATGGGAATCCAAGCGATCGTGGAGGAAGAACTCGGGATGGCCTTCGAGGCCTATCAGGCCCAAAAGGCCAGCATCATCGTGGTCGATCCGCACACCGGCGATATCCTTGCCATCGCCAGCCGACCACACTTCAACTTGCAGGATCGCAAAAACTACCACAATGCCGGTTCGAGCTTTGCCGTTTCAGCGCAATATGAATCAGGCTCGGTGATGAAGATCGTGGCCATGGCGGCGGCTCTCAACGAGGGTGGAGTGACCCGAGAAACGGTGGTCGATTGCGGTTGGGGTGGCATTAAACGCCACGGCTTCTTGCTGAAAGATCCCTATCCTTACGGTGACCTCACCTTTGATGAGGTCTTGGTCAAGTCGAGCAATACCGGGGTGTTTCAATTTGCGGAAACGGTGGGTCGAGTCGGTTTTTATCGATACCTTCGTGATTTTGGTTTCGGGCGCGAGACTGGTTTTGAAATTCCGGGCGAAGCCTCCGGTAGCTTTCGTGATACGACCAACATGAGGGAATTTGCCAGTGCCACGTATGGCTATAGTGTCTCGGTCACCCCGCTGCAACTCGCGATGGCCTATTCGGTTCTCGCCAATGGTGGCCACTTGCTTCAACCGCGGCTCGTGGACTCCATCATCGCCAACAACGGGGCCCGACTCGATCAAACCCCGGTGCGGCGCGTGCGACGGGTGATCAAGGAAGAAACCGCCCGGCAGATGTGTCTCGCCCTTGAGCAGGTTGTCCTCAAGGGAACCGGTCGGAGGGCGCAGGTCCCGGGTTACCGGATCGCGGGCAAGACCGGCACGGCCGAGAAGTGGGACAACGTCAATGGTTTTTATGATGACGAACGCAAATTCTTGACCTTCGCCGGCATCGTCCCCGTGCAGGATCCCGAATTTGTGTGCGTGGTCACCATCGATGAACCCACGGGGTTTCCCGAGGACTTCCAAGTGGGTGGGGCGACCATCGCCGCCCCCGTCTTTGCGCAGGTGGCGAAACGCATCGTCCATTATCTCAATCTCCCCCAGACCGAGGAAGTCCTCGATTCTGACTTGGATGGGGAATCCCTCACCTCCACTTCCGGCGAATGATCCTTTTACCTCAACTTCTGAAAATCCTTCCGGAAGCCCGCGGGCTTCGGGTGGAGGAGATACCGGTCATCAGCGTCACCGACCACAGTGCTCGGGTGCAAAAGGGGGCCGTCTTCGTGGCGGTGCGCGGGGTCTCGGCCGATGGCCATGATTATCTCGATGAAGTCATGAGGAAGGAGCCGGCCGCGATCATCGCGGAAACCAAGGGGCCCGCTGACTATCCCGGCTTGTGGGTCAAGGTGTCCGACACCCGTGCGGTGCTCGGGCCGCTGGCAGCTCGCTTTGCCGGGGATCCCGCAGCCTCCATGGTCATGGTCGGAGTCACTGGAACGAACGGGAAAACCACGGTGACACACTTCATCCATGCCCTCTTCGAGAAGTCGATGATCAAGGCAGGCATGATCGGGACGATCAAGATCCACGATGGCAAGGCTCCTCGCCCGGCCACCCACACCACGCCCAGTGCGGTGGAAATGCAGAGCATTCTGCGCACCATGAAGGCAAACGGGTGCCGGGCGGTCACGATGGAAACCTCGTCCCACGGCCTGGAGCAGGGGCGCTGTGCCGGCATCCCCTTCCGGGTGGGGGTCTTCCTCAATCTCACGCAGGACCATCTCGACTATCACGGGTCGATGGAAGCCTACTTCGAGGCCAAGAAGATCCTCTTCGAGCAAATGGCAGCGGACGGTCCTGATGGCGTCGTGGTCATCAACATCGACGACCCCTACGGAGCGCGGTTGGCGGAGAGCTATGCCGGCCGGCTCAAGGTGGTGACCTTCGGCTTCGGAGCGGCTGCCGATTTCCGGGCGAGCGAGGTGCGGCCGTCACCGCGGGGGCAGGTCTTTGCCCTGGCTGCCCGAGGCAAGAGTTACCTGGTGCGGCTCCCGGTGGTGGGTCGGTTCAACGTGCTCAACGCGGTGGCTGCCCTCGCTGCGGTTTCGTCCGCCGGGGTGCCTCTGCGTGATCTCGTCAAGGCCATTGCAGAAACGCGCCAGACTCCGGGCCGGATGGAACTGGTCGGTGGCGAAAGGATCTCCGTCTTTGTCGACTATGCCCACACTCCGGACGCGGTGGGAAAAGCCTGCCAAACCCTGCGGGCGCTCGATCCCAACCATCTCATCACGGTCTTTGGCTGCGGGGGCGACCGCGATCGTGGCAAGCGACCCATGATGGCTGCGGCGGCTGCGGCGGCGAGTGATATCTGTATCGTGACCTCGGATAATCCCCGCACTGAGGACCCCAGCGCGATCATTGCGGAAATCGTGCCCGGTTTCGGAGAAGCAGCTCACCAAGTCATTCCCGACCGACGCGAGGCGATTGAGGCCGCTATCATCGGGGCCCTGCCCGGCGACATCATCCTTATCGCGGGAAAGGGGCATGAGAACTATCAGGAGGTGAATGGGAAAAGCTTTCATTTTGACGATCGGGAGGTGGCTCGGCGGGCTCTTGAGATCCGCCGCAAAGCCGAGGAAGCCGAGTTCAAGAAGCGGCAGGAGGAACGTGAAATTCGGGAGCGGCGCAAGGCCCGCGAATCCGGCGAACCCAAATTCCCGGGCGATTCATGAAGTGTGCTCCGGTCGGTGCGCTTTGCGAGGCGATGGATGGTTCCTTGGTCCAGGGTGATGCCAAGGTCGTGATCTCCGGGGGAGTTTCGACCGACACCCGGAGCCTTTCGCAGGGAGCCCTGTTCTTCGCGCTCAAGGGGGAAAACTTCGATGCTCACCATTTTTTAGCGCAAGCGGCGGCGGCGGGTGCAGCAGCCTTGGTGGTGGAAAGCGATCTCGATCTCCCACCCGATCTGGCGGTGATCAAGGTGGATGACAGCCTACGCGCCCTGCAGGACCTCGCCAAATGGTATCGCCACCAGCTGGATCTGAAGGTGGTGCTGATCACCGGGTCCAATGGCAAAACTTCGACCAAGGACCTCACCCACGGCGTCCTGAGTCAGCGGTTCAAGGTTAACGCCACCCGGGGAAATCTCAACAACCACATCGGGCTTCCCCTGACCGTGCTCGCGACGGCGGAGGATGATGAGGTCGGAGTTTTTGAAGTCGGGATGAACCATGCCGGGGAACTCGCTCCCCTGTGTGACATTGCCAAGCCCGAGGTCAGCATCATTACCAACATTGGTACGGCCCACATCGAACATCTCGGAAGCCGTGAGGCCATCGCGGCGGAAAAAGGAGCCGTGGCACGGGTCCTCGATGACGCGGGGACACTCCTTGTGCCTTCCGAGTGCGATTTCGTGGAGGATTTCCGATCCTTGACTCGGGGGCGGGTCATGACGGTCGGAGAGGGCCCGGTGAGGGCCGAAAACCTCGTTTCCGGTTCCGCTGGTTCTTCCTTCGACCTCGTGATCGATGGCTTGGGCCGGGCACCCGCTGCGATCAGGGTAGTGGGGCGTCACATGGTCGACAACGCCTTGCTGGCGGCCGGGGCGGGGTTGGTTTTGGGGTTGGAAATGGACGAGATCGTCCGCGGACTGGGCGAAGCCAACCTGACCAGTGGTCGTTTGCGTCAGTATCAAAGTGAGGGCACGCTGGTCATTGATGACACCTACAACGCCAATCCGGAGTCAGTCATTGCCGCTCTGCGGACCCTCGCCGGGATTCCCGGCAGCGGGCGTCGCATTGCGGTCCTCGGAATGATGGCCGAGCTTGGGGATCACGCGCGCGAGGCTTATCCTGCGGTGGCCCGTGCCGCTCAGGCTCTTGGCGTCAGCCTTGTGAGCGTGGGAGATGACGCGGCGGGATACGGGGCCGGATTGCATTTCCACACCGCCGGGGAAGCCGCGGTGTGGCTCGACCAGGACCGGTCTCCGGGAGACATCGTCCTTTTCAAGGGGAGCCGGATGGCCGCGATGGAGCGAGTCATGAATCAAGCCTTCCCTGAACCAGTCTGAGGAATCATGTTTTATTGGATTTACGAACTTTGGCACTCGGCAAACGAGGCAGGCGCGGTCTGGGCTGATTCCTTTTCCTTTTTGCGTTTGTTCGGTTACATCACGGTGCGGGCAGGAATGGCCACCCTGATTGCCTTCCTACTCACCCTCCTGATTGGTCGACGGGTCATCCGCAAGCTGATCTCGATGAAGGTGGGGCAGCCGCTCCGCACCGAGGAGGAGGTCCACAAGTTGGCCGAATTACATGGGGGTAAGGCCGGGACTCCGACCATGGGCGGAATCATGATCCTGGGGACTATGATGGTGGCGGTCCTGATTTGCGGACGTATCTTGAATCCCTTTGTCTTGTTGGTCTCGTTCGTGACGCTCGCTCTCGGGGTGCTCGGGTTCCTCGACGACTTCCAGAAAGTTGCCAAAAAGAACTCCGCCGGGGTGAGCGGTAAGGTCAAGCTGGCCTGGCAGGGAACGGTTGGGCTGGGGGCCGGCCTGTTCCTTTCCCTCAATCCGGAGACCGCCAATTACCTGTTTTATTCTACCGCAAGCGGGGCCGCAAAGGTGAAGGTCACCGACTTCGGCTTTCCCCTCGTGACCTTTCTCGTCCCTCTCGGTCTGGCTGCCATCCCCCTTTTCATGGCTGTCCTCATGGGGACCTCGAATGCCGTCAACCTGACCGACGGTCTGGACGGGCTGGCCGCCGGGGTCACCATCACGGTGGCTTTGGCCTACGGGGTGATCACCTACCTTGCTGGAACCCAGCCAGCCGCCGAGTATTTGCACATTTTCCACAATCGTTCTTTGGCTGAGTTGTCGGTGGTGATGCTGGCCCTGGTGGGGGCCTGTTTTGGGTTCCTGTGGTTCAACTGCCATCCGGCCAAGGTCTTCATGGGCGATACCGGATCGCTGGCCATCGGGGGGGCGATTGGCATGACCGCGATTTGTGCCAAGCAGGAATTTCTCCTCATCATCATCGGTTTCGTCTTCTTCATGGAGGCGGTCTCGGTGATTCTTCAGGTTGGAAGTTTTAAACTGCGGGGGAAGCGCATC
This sequence comes from Akkermansiaceae bacterium, assembly GCA_023263995.1. Taxonomy (GTDB): domain Bacteria; phylum Verrucomicrobiota; class Verrucomicrobiia; order Verrucomicrobiales; family Akkermansiaceae; genus SW10. The sequence goes on from JALQTQ010000146.1 coordinate 7,457, forward strand.
TTCAAAATGGCTCCCATTCACCATCATTTCGAACTCAAGGGATGGGATGAAAACCAGGTGATCATTCGCTTCTGGATCGTCTCCATTCTTTGCAGCCTGGGCGGACTTGCCCTCTTGAAAGTGATCTAATGCTCGACCTCACCAACAAATCTGTCGCCGTGCTTGGGGCGGGCCGCAGCGGAAGGGCCGCGGCCCGACTGGCGGAGCATTGCGGTGCCTCGGTGACGATTTATGATTCTGGCGAGGTCGAGGGAGCGGTCCGGGCGACCTCGGAAAGTGGACGCGAAGTCTGTGTTGACCTCGTGGTGGTGAGCCCGGGGATTGAAACCGGGGGTGACTTTGTGCAGGCCTTTTGTGAAGGCAGCGGAGAACTCTGGGGGGAAACCGAGCTGGCTTGGCGCTGCTTCCCCGGAAGGACCATCGCCATTACCGGGACCAACGGAAAGACCACCACCACCGAACTCATCCGGGACCTCGTGGAGGCCACTGGGCGGACCTGCGTCGCTTGCGGGAACTACGGGGTGCCCCTGTCCGAGGTCGTGCTCTACGAGGAGGTGCCCGAGGTCATTTCGCTCGAGGTCAGCTCGTTCCAGTTGGAGACCATGGTTGATTTCAAACCGGACGCGGTGGTGTGGCTGAATTTTTCGGCCGACCACATGGACCGCTATCGATCGCTGCAGGAATACCTCGAAGCCAAGCTCCACATTTTTGACAAGGTTACCCCGGAGACTCCGGTAGTGGTGCGGAAAGGATCCCCGGTGCCGGCCTGCGGAAAGGTCATCACCTTTTCCTCGGAGGAAGAAGCCGACTGGTCGCTCGATGGCGACTGGATCTTTTGTCATGGGGAGCCTTTC